>JAFVXP010000092.1 GCA_017501055.1 Clostridia bacterium
ATGCCGTTCCCTTTTATTGTGCCTCTTCGTTTTATAATTAATATATAAAATATTAACGAAAGGGACAAAACCTATTGCAATTTTATTGGGGGTTTGTTATAATTAAGGAAGAAAATGCATAAAATGCAAAAACCCTATATTAATGCAGGAGAATATTGAAATGAAAGCTATCATTAACGGTAAAATCATTTTAAAAGACCGCATCGTTGAAGGAAGCGCTTTGCTTTATTCCGATGTGATCGAAGGAATCCTCCCCGCAGACAAAATTCCCGAAGGCGTTGAAGTTATCGATGCAAAGGGCGGCTACGTTGCTCCCGGTCTTATCGATCTTCATATTCACGGCTATCTCGGAAAAGACGTTTGCGACGGCGAAGAAGAAAGCATTCGCACCATTTCCAAGGGTCTTCTTGCCAACGGTGTAACGGGATACCTTCCCACGACCATGACGGTTGATATGAAGGTTATCAAAAAGGCGCTTGAAGTCTGCCGTGCACTTAAGGAAGAAAGCAAAACCTGGGAAGGCTCTGCAATTCTCGGCTGTCACGCCGAAGGTCCTTTTATAAGCGAATCCAAGAAGGGCGCGCAGGACCCCAAATACATATTGAAGCCCGATGCGAAATTCGTTAAGGAATATGCTGATATTATAAGGATCATCTCGCTCGCTCCCGAAACCGATACCGAAGATTTCGAAGCGCTCCGTGAGATCCGCCGTGATACCGACGTTATAATGTCTATGGGACATACCAGCGCGGATTACGAAACTGCTATGAAGAGCACCGAGATCGGCGTTCGCCACGCAACCCACCTTTTCAATGCGATGACTCCTCTTGCTCACCGTGCTCCCGGTGTTGTTACTGCGGCGCTTAATTCCGACGTAAGCTGTGAGCTTATCGTTGACACCTTCCACGTCAACACGGCTCTTTACGATATGCTCTTTAAGATAAAGGGCAGAAAGCTCTGCTTCATCACCGACTGTCTCCCTGCAGGCGGTCTTCCCGAAGGAGAATATACTCTCGGCGGTAACAAGATCATTTACAGAGGCATCGTTTGCCGTCTTGAAGACGGTACCGTTGCAGGCAGTGTTCTTCATCTTAACAAAGGCGTTTGGAACGTTTATACCAATTCCACGATTCCGCTTTGGGAATGTGTAAACGGCGCATCGCTCAACCCTGCAACCACGCTCGGCATTGATAAGACCAAGGGCTCTATCGAAGTCGGCAAGGACGCAGACATTATTATCACCGACAATGAATTCAATGTACAAAAAACTATAATCGGAGGAAACACAAAGTATGAAGCTTAAAGTTAACGCTAAGCTCGACCCCCAATTCACCCCGCTTTCTCTCGTTTGCCGTGAGATGCGTGAAGCAACCAAAGACGACGGTCAGGATATCGTCATCGGCGTTGAAAGAAACAAAGGCTACACCACCGTTTACAAAACAAGAGTTTTCCGTGACGGTACCGGCCACGATGAAGAAAACTTCAACTTCATCGAAAGAATGGCAAAGGCTCTCCTTTGGGTTGCAGGCGGTTTCAAGATCATTATCGCAGGCAGCGAAGTTATCGGTAACAAGATCAAAGAAGCTTATACCGACGGCGGTCTTCGTGATTTCGACGTTCACTTTATGGAACGTGTATACGAAACCAAGTTTGAAGTAGAGGTTCGCTCTCTCGAAAACGCTCCCGTTGAAGTTTCCGGCGCAGCTCCCGTTGGCAGACATCTTGACGGCTGCCGTATCGGCTTTGACGCAGGCGGAAGCGACAGAAAGGTTTCTGCTGTTATCGACGGCGAAAGCGTATATTCCGAAGAAGTTGTTTGGTTCCCCAAGGTTACTGCAGACCCCGATTATCACTATCAAGGCATTCTCGACGCTATGAAGACTGCTGCTTCCAAAATGCCCCGTGTTGACGCTATCGGTATTTCTTCTGCAGGTGTTTACGTTGACAACCGTATCATGGTTGCTTCTCTCTTCCTTAAGGTCAGCGACGAAGACTTTGATAAAAAGGTTAAAGATATGTACATCAACGTTTGTAAGGAGATCGGCGAAGATATTCCGATCGAAGTTGCAAACGACGGCGACGTTACCGCTCTCGCAGGCGCTATGAACCTTAACGACAACTCCGTTCTCGGTGTTGCTATGGGTACTTCCGAAGCAGTTGGTTACGTTGACCCCAACGGTAACATCACCGGCTGGCTTAACGAGCTTGCATTCGCTCCCGTTGACTACTGCAAGGACGCAATGGTTGACGAATGGTCGGGCGACTATGGCTGCGGCGTTAAGTATTTCTCGCAGGACGGCGTAATTAAGCTTGCTCCTTTCGCAGGTATCGAGCTTGACGAAAACCTCTCTCCCGCAGAAAAGCTTAAGGTCGTTCAGGGTCTTATAAAGGAAGGCGACGAACGCGCTGCCGCTATCTATGATACCATCGGTGCATACTTCGGCTACGCTATCGCATTCTATTCCGAATTCTACGACATCAAGCACGTTCTTATCATGGGCCGTGTAACCTCCGGCGACGGCGGCGCACTCCTTCTTGAAAGAGCACAGGAAGTTCTTGACGTTGAATTCCCCGAACTCGCAAAGAAGATCCAGCTCCACATTCCCGACGAAAAATCCCGTCGTGTCGGTCAGTCTGTTGCTGCTGCTTCTCTTCCCAAAATCGGTTAATCGCTGCGCTCTCGATTGAAAACAAGTTTTCAATCGGTTTTTAGAGGTTCGTTCGCTCGCGCCACGCTCACCGCGTGCGAACCTCATAGGTGTAAAAATCGACGCACCTGTCGCCGATTTTTACGAGAAAATTTATTGTATAAGAAAAACGGACTCTGTCGAGTCCGTTTTTTTGTTGCGTTTTTTGTGCGTTCTGCGTCATTCTGCTACGCACTTTTCTTGCTTCTTTTTTATTGAAAAAACGGCATCGCAGGAA
>JAFVXP010000093.1 GCA_017501055.1 Clostridia bacterium
AGGTTATGGTCGGAATGACCCGTAACGTTCATATCGCTCGAAATGAATTTAAATTCATCGGTATAAAAGACGTTGTCAAGCGGAAGCTTGTCTTCGGGATAGGTTATAAAGGTCTTGTCCTTTGCGTTAACACGGCTTAAGGGAATTGCATCGAATTCACTTGCGGTTTCAATATTGAAGTCACCTGTGATAATACAAGGCTTTTTGTTCTTGACGGTGTCTGCAAGGGTCTTAAACTGGTTTTCACGGACGGAAAGGCTTTCAAAGGAAAGGTGGGTGTTGTAAAAATCAACGTCGGTGCCCTTAACGTCAATAACCGCATGGGCGATAATACGCTGTTCGATACCGGGACAGTCAAGCTTTATCGTTTCGGGGGTTTTAATAGGATATTTCGAAAGGATAATAAGACCGTATTCGCCATCCTTGCCGTAGGTTGCCTTGTCACCTTCAAGATCGATTGCCTTGAAAAAATGGCAGAAGGGATAACCCGTGCTCATTACAAGCTTTTCAAGCATATCAACGTAATTGGATCTCTTTGCAAAACGGTCGACCTCTTGAATGCCGACAATGTCAAGATCAAGCGAAACGATCTCGTCTGCAATGGTCTTCACGTCGAAATCAACTAATCTTGCGTGCGAGACGTTGTATGAACCGACTCGAAGCTTGAGAGGAGCTTCTTCTTTCGGAGCCTGAGGTTCTTCCGATACAGGGTCGGGTGTTTCGATCTTCTTTGCACAGGAAACACTCAAAACGGAGGTCAAAACGAGCAATGCTGTTAAAATTAAAACTAAAGTCTTTTTCATATTGTAAAACTCCTTATTTGTCTTTATTTTCGGTTTCCTTGAAAACAAAGAAACGCTGTCCGACGTAATTAAGTGCAATAAACAATCCCTTGCTTACCAACAAAGCGCAGTTGTCACGGATAAACTCGGTTTGCGATTTGAGGATATATTCAACCAACGGCTGAGCAATACCAAGAGAAATAACGTAACAAACGACAATGTTGATAGTAAATCTTATTATAGTCTTTTTGGTGTTGCCCTTGCTTTCGAAGGTGAAAAATTTGTTCAGAAAATAGCTTAATATGCTTCCGAAAACATAGTCTGCAGCGGAAGAGATCCAAAGTCCAAGATGGAATACGTTCAAAAACAGAAGCGATATTCCGTAACCGAAAACGGTATTTGCAATTCCGACGAGTATGAATTTCCAGAAGGTCTTGTCGAAGAATTTGCTCAAAAATTGCTTCATAACATTCTCCAAAAAATTATTACTATGAAAGTATATCACAGTCCGATCGGTTTTGCAATAAAAAAACAAAAAAGGCGTCCATTGACACCTTTTCTGTTTTTGGTGACCCGTAGGGGAGTCGAACCCCTGCCTTCGCCGTGAGAGGGCGACGTCTTGGCCACTTGACTAACGGGCCTTATTTGTTTTTGCGAAATATAATATACCACACCTTTTTTTGTTTGTCAATAAATTTAAAAAGATTAAATGAAATCTTAAAAAACAATGGAAATTTGATAATAAGTGTTGTATAATAAAATTATAGAACAAGCGAATTAATAAAAATGAGGTGTCGGTATGTATAAGCTTCTTGAAATTGACCCCTATCTTAAGGATTTCGAACAGGACATCAATTTGCGAATGGACAACTATAAGTCCAAAAGGAAAGAGCTTCTCGGCAGAAAAAGAAGCCTTGCTTCCTTCGCAAACGGACACAATTATTTCGGCTTCCACCGTGTTAAGGGCGGTTGGGTATACCGTGAATGGGCACCTGCTGCCGAATCTATGTTCCTCACGGGCGATTTTAACGGTTGGGATATTTATGCCTGCCCGATGACAAAGCTCGATAACGGCGTTTTTGAAGTTGAGCTTAAGGGCAGAGATGCTCTTAAGGAAGGACAAAAGGTTCAGGCGATAATCATACATAACGGACAAACTCTCCGCAGAATCCCTCTTTATGCCACAAGAGTTGTTCAAGACCCTCAAACCAACCTCTGGTGTGCGGAAATTGAAGAACCAAACACCGATTTTGAATGGACCGATGCAGACTTTGTTCCTGCAAAAGCACCGCTTATTTATGAATGCCATATCGGTATGGCGCAGGATAAATACGGTATCGGCACTTATGACGAATTCCGTGAAAATATACTCCCCAGAATAAAAGAGTTTGGCTATAATACAATTCAGATCATGGCGATAATGGAGCACCCGTATTACGGCTCGTTCGGCTATCAGGTATCCAACTTCTTCGCCGCTTCGTCACGTTACGGCAAAAGCGACGGCTTGAAGCGTCTTATCAATACCGCACACGAAATGGGTATAACCGTGCTTCTTGACGTTGTTCATTCCCACGCCGTTAAGAATACAAACGAAGGTCTTAACGAATTCGACGGCACGGAATATCAATTCTTCCACGTCGGAGATAAGGGTAACCACAGCGCATGGGGTACAAAGCTCTTTAATTACGGCAAAAACGAGGTCTTGCATTTCCTTCTTTCCAACCTTAAATATTGGATGGAGACCTTCCATTTCGACGGATTCCGTTTTGACGGCGTAACCTCAATGCTTTATAACGACCACGGGCTTGGAAGTGCTTTTTCAAGCTATGCAATGTATTTCTCTATGAATACCGACGTTGAATCGGTAACCTATCTCCAGCTTGCAAACGAGCTTATTCACGATATAAACCCGAATGCACTCACCATTGCAGAGGATATGTCGGGTATGCCGGGTATGTGTATTCCCATTGAATACGGCGGAATCGGGTTCGATTACCGTCTTTCTATGGGTGTTCCCGACCTTTGGATAAAGCTTTTGAAGGAATATAAGGACTGGGATTGGGATATTTTCAAGATCTGGTACGAGCTTATCTCGAGAAGACCCAAAGAGAAAAATATCGGCTATGCCGAATCCCACGACCAAGCGCTTGTCGGCGATAAGACGATAATGTTCCGCCTTTGTGATGCCGATATGTATACGGGTATGAGCAAGCTTGGCGGTAATATAGTCATCGACAGAGGTATTGCACTTCATAAAATGATACGCTTGCTCACGGCTACCGTTGCAGGCGAAGGCTATCTTAACTTTATGGGTAACGAGTTCGGTCACCCCGAATGGATAGATTTTCCCAGAGAAGGCAACGGCTGGAGCTATCACTACTGCCGCCGTCAATGGAACCTTGTTGATAACGATCTTTTGCGCTATTGCGAGCTTAACGATTTTGATAAGGCGATGATAAATCTTATCACGTCCGAAGACCTCTTGGAAAAGCCTGCGGAGAGCAGATGGTTGCATCAGGACGATAAGATCATAATGTACAATAAGGGCGACGTTATTTTTGCCTTCAATTTCCACCCCGAAAAGTCCTTCGACGGCTATTTTGTACCCGTTTTGGAAGAGGGGGACTACAAGGTAATTATGTCAACCGACGACGGTGTCTTCGGCGGCTTTGACAGAGTTGATAAGGAATATATCTATAAAGCAGAAACCACCCCCGACGATTGGAAGGGATTTAAGTGCTATCTCCCGTCGAGAAGCGCAATAGTGTTTAAGAAGGTATAAAATGCAGAATTTCACTTACCATACCCCGACCAAGGTCTTTTTCGGGCGTGGTACCGAAAAAGAGGTCGGCAGGATAATTAAGGATTACGGCTATAAAAAGATAATGCTTCAATACGGCAAGGGAAGTATTAAAAAGAACGGACTTTATGACGTTATCGTTTCCTCGCTTAATGAAAACGGCATTGAGTTTGTCGAGATGGGCGGTGTCGAGCCGAACCCGAAGGTTTCCTTTGTTCGAGAGGCTGTTAAGGTTGCACGTGCAGAACGGGTCGAGCTTATCCTCGCCGTCGGCGGCGGAAGTGTGCTTGATTCTTCAAAATGTACGGCAATCGGAGCTATGAACGACAGCGATATTTGGGATATTATCACAGGCAAGGGAAAGGCAGAAAAGGCTCTTCCCGTTGGCTGTGTTCTCACTATCTCTGCCGCAGGAAGCGAGATGAGCCGTTCTGCGGTTTTGACAAACACCGAGCTTAATATGAAACGAGGCTTGGGCAGTGACCTAAACCGTTGCAAGTTTGCAATATGCAACCCCGAGCTTACCTATACCGTCGATAAATACCAGACCGCTTGCGGTATTGTTGATATTATGGCGCATACGATGGAGAGATATTTCACTCCGTTTGAAGAAACCGACCTGACCGACCGTCTTGCAGAGGGCTTGCTTAAATCGGTTATAGAATCGGGCAAAATACTTATGACCAATCCCGAGGATTATAACGCAAGAGCAAATATGATGTGGGCTTCAAGCCTTTCTCATAACGGCTTGACGGGTTGTTTCCGCCGTGATGCGCTTGCCGTACATCAGCTTGAACACGCATTAAGCGGTGAATTTGACCATATCGCCCACGGCGCAGGTCTTGCCGTGCTTTTCCCTGCTTGGGGAAGATACGTTTATAAATCGAACATTCCCCGTTTTGCGCAATTCGCAAGACGTGTTTGGGACGTGACCGAGGAAGATGACGAAAAGGCCGCTTTGCTCGGTATTGAGAAAATGGCGGAATATTTTGCTTCTCTCGGTATGCCGACAAGGCTTTCCGATTTCGGCATCGAAAACGTTGCAGAACGATTGGCTGACCTTTGCACCTTCGGTAAATCCCGCACCGTCGAAAGCCAGATAACCCTCGGCTATGACGAGATCAAGGATATTTTTGAGAGCTGTTATTAAAAGGAGATCAATGGAGTAACGTTTCTTCCGTTACACAGATTCCGTTGTTTCTAATGTCCGTGCGAACATAAACGACAAAAATGTAGGGACCGGAGTCCTCGACGGTCCGTGTTTATAGAAACCGGAAGAAGGTTCTGTTTGTGTTGCTTGTATGGATTTTGTTGTTTGAATAGACGGAAGGTCGAATTTTTCTTGCACGACGGACCGTCGAGGACGCCGGTCCCTA
>JAFVXP010000094.1 GCA_017501055.1 Clostridia bacterium
GGGAGAATGCCTAAGGTATCTCAAAAAGCTTGACGACGCAGGAATAACCATCAATGCCCAGCTTGTTTTGTGCAAGGGCATTAACGACGGAAAAGCACTCACACGCTCGCTTACCGACCTTATAAAGCTTCAGAATATTGACAGTATTGCTCTCGTGCCCTGCGGTCTTACGGGGCATAGAGAAGGCTTGTATCCGTTAGAACCCTTTGATAAAGAATCGGCAGGCGAGGTTATCGATACTGCAAACCACTTCGGCGACTATTGCCTTTCGACCCGTGGTATGAGATTGATATATCCTTCCGATGAGTTCTATCTCATTTCAAAGCGTGATATCCCCGATGAAGAATATTACGAGGGATATCCGCAGATAGAAAACGGTGTCGGAATGATAAGAAGCGATAGCGAGGAATTTTTCGAATCCCTTGAAAATACCGACAAATTGGATTATAATAGAAAAGTAAGTATTGCAACGGGCGAAGCGGCGTATGACTTTATATGCTCGCTCGCAACTGCCGCAATGAAAAAATTCCCGAATCTGACCGTAAACGTCTATGCCGTTCGTAATAATTTCTTCGGTGGCAGCGTAACCGTAAGCGGTCTTGTAACGGGCGGGGATATTATTGCACAGCTTTCGGGCAAAGACCTTGGAGAAGCGCTCCTTATCCCCGAAAATATGCTTCGTTCGGAAGGCGATCTGTTCCTTGATAATATTTCTCTGGAAACACTTTCCGAAACGCTAAAAGCTCCCGTTGTTGCGGTCGAAAGAGGCGGTTATGCTTTCTTTTCGGCTATAACAGGAAAGGATTAAACTATGTCAAAATGTACTGTTGCCGTTGTCGGCAGACCGAATGTCGGCAAGAGCACCTTTTTTAACAAAATAGCAGGCGAACGCATTTCTATCGTCGAGGATACTCCCGGTGTGACCCGTGACAGAATCTATTGCGACGTTGATTGGAACGGCAGATCGATGCTGTTTATCGATACGGGCGGTATTGAACCGACCACCGAAAACAGCCTTCTCCGCCAAATGCGTGACCAAGCGATGATTGCAATAGGCAGTGCCGACGTAATAATCTTTATGACAGAGATCGGCGTTGGTGTTACCGCCGCTGACAGAGAGATTGCGTCTATGCTCAAAAAGAGCCGTAAACCCGTCATCGTAGCGGTAAATAAGGTTGACAGAATAGGTGACCTTCCTGCCGAATTTTATGAATTTTACGAGCTTGGCTTCGATGACGTTAGTCCCGTTTCCTCTGTTCACGGCAGCGGTACGGGCGATATTCTCGATGCCGTAACCGGTTATCTTCCCGATGAAGAAGAATCTCCCGAGCAGGAAGGCTCGATACGTGTTGCCGTAATCGGTAAACCGAACGCAGGCAAAAGCTCGATAATAAACCGCATAACAGGCGAAGAACGCTCCATCGTTTCGGATATGCCGGGAACGACACGTGATGCAATCGACAGCTTTGTTGAGAATAAATACGGCAAATATATCTTCGTTGATACCGCAGGTATCCGCAGAAGCTCGAAAGTGGAGGACAGAATAGAAAAATATTCTGTTATCCGTGCAAATTCCGCCGTCGAAAAGGCAGACGTGTGCCTTGTTATGGTCGATGCCAATGAAGGCGTAACCGCACAGGACGAGCGTATTGCAGGTCTTGCTCATAACGCAGGTAAAGCAAGCATAATCGTAATCAATAAATGGGATTCTCTCGAAAAGGATAATTCCTCTGTCAATAATTTTAAGAATAACGTATATACTGCGCTTTCCTATATGCGCTACGCTCCCGTTGCATTCGTTTCGGCATTGACGGGACAGCGTGTTGAAAAGCTCTATCCGATGATAAACGAGATACACGCAAACGCAAACCGCCGTATCACAACGGGCTTGCTTAACGATTTCCTTGCAGAAGTCACCGCACGTGTACAACCGCCTTCGGATAAGGGTAGACGTTTAAGACTCTATTATATGACCCAAACCGGTGTTTGCCCGCCCACGTTCGTAATCTTCTGTAACGATGCAGAGCTTTTCCATTTCTCCTATCAGAGATATATCGAAAACTGTTTGCGTGAAGCATTCGATTTTTCGGGCACACCCATAAGATTTGTAATCAAGCAAAAAGGCGAAAATCCGAAAGGAGTTTAAATTATGGTATATCTTTATAACCTCTTTCCTTCGATGTTCGGACTTATGACCGAATGGGCAAGATCGGTGTCCGATAACGTTGCTCTCTCAAACGGTATATTGATAACAGCCTGGGTACTTTGCGCCCTTTGTGCCTATCTCCTCGGCTCGCTCAATTCTGCAATAATCGTTTCTAAATATAAGTTCAATCAGGATATACGTTCCTTTGGAAGCGGTAACGCAGGTCTTACAAATATGCACCGTGTCTACGGTAAGGACGGAGCTTTGCTCACCCTTGCAGGCGATATAGGAAAACAGATCGTGTCTATCCTTATCGGTATTATCCTTGTCGGTCAGACGGGAGCATATCTCGCAGGCGCATTCTGTATGATAGGGCACATTTTCCCCGTATACTACCGATTTAAGGGCGGTAAGGGTGTTTTAACGGCGGCAACGATGATACTTCTCATCGACCCGATGATATTCCTTGTCCTTTTCATTATTTTTGCCCTCGTTCTCTTTATAACAAGATACGTTTCTCTCTCCTCGATAATTGCGGCAATAACCTATCCTGCAGCCGTCAACGTTGCTTCGATGGCACGTACGGGCCATTCCGCACCCTTGTTTGATATTCTCTTCTCGATGTTTATCGGTTGTATGGTCATATATATGCACCGTACAAACCTTCGCCGTATATTTAATAACGAGGAATCAAAATTCAGCTTCAAAAAAAAGACGGATAAGAAATAATCTGTATAAACAACAATAAAGGAGGTGTAAGCGGTGCCGCTTGCGGATAAAGTACGTCCAAAAAGTTTTGATGAGGTCGCAGGTCAAAAGCATCTGCTCTCAAAAAATGCGCCGTTTCGCCGTATAGTTGAAAGCGGACATCTCCCTTCGCTTGTTTTCTACGGTCCTCCCGGTACGGGTAAGACAACCGTTGCCGATATCGTTTCAAAGCTCACGGGTAAGGAATTTTACCGTATAAATGCAACTGTCGCCTCGCTTTCGGATATAAAGGATATTCTTTCTGTTTCTCATTCAATAACGGCAACCGACGGAATAATTCTTTATATCGATGAAATACAGTATTTCAATAAAAAACAACAGCAATCGCTTCTCGAATACGTTGAAGACGGCAGAGTTACACTTATAAGCTCAACAACAGAGAACCCCTTTTTCTCGCTCTATCCTGCACTTCTTTCACGCTCAAGCGTTTTCGAATTCAAGCCGGTCGAGCCGGAGGATATGGTTCCTGCATTGCGCCGTGCTTTTGATATATGTAACGAATCGGAAGGACTGAATAAGACCTGCTCCGACGAGGTGCTGAAAAATATTGCATACGGCTGCGGTGGCGACGTTCGAAAGGGAATAGGTGCGCTTGAAAACGTCTATTATTCTTCCGACGACGAATTGTCGGCAGAATTGGCAAAAGAGCTTTCGCAACGCTCGGGAATCCGCTTCGACCGTGACGGTAACGAGCATTACGACCTGTTAAGCGCATTCCAAAAATCGATCCGTGGCTCCGACCCCGATGCCGCAATATTCTATCTTGCGAGAATTTTGGAGGGCGGTGACCTTATAAGTGCCTGCAGAAGATTAATGGTGATCGCCTGCGAGGATATCGGCCTTGCCTATCCGATGTGTATACCGATAGTAAAGGCGTGCGTTGATATCGCAACGTCTGTCGGCCTTCCCGAAGCATCACTTCCGCTTTCCGATGCCGTTGTGCTTCTTGCAACTGCACCCAAATCAAATTCGGCGCACGATGCATACGCAGCTGCGGTAGAAGCAATAAATTCCGGCAGGGGAAGGGATATTCCGTCTTACTTGCGTGATACCCACCATCCCGATGCCGATACGGGATATAAATATCCGCATATCTATCCGAACCATTACGTAGCACAAAAATATCTTCCTTCCGATATAAAGGAAGGCGAGTTTTATAAGTTCGGCGATAACAAGACCGAACGTGCCGCTTTTGAGTATTATAAGCTCATAAGAGGAATCTCCGATAAAAAGTAAAATAATAAAGCCGTGTCACAAATCTCAATACATTCGTCAATTCAATTCCTCGCGCCGGCTTTTGATTATCGGACCTAACTGAAAAAACGCCATAAAAACCCACCTTTACGTATAGTATTAAATTATTATAGCACACGTCCCATAAAAATCAACTTAAAGGAATAGTCGAAAAGAGTTGAACTAAAATCGCCCAAAAGGGCTATTTTCGGCTATCGTATCAAGTTAACTGTGATGAACCTTCAGACTGAATCGATCAAATATAAAAGAGCTTTAAGAAAAGATTTTATAAATAAGTTTGCCGACAAGACACTACCTCAATACCGTTACGTTATGCAACACGGCGATTTTTACGGAGCAAACACCCATAAAGGCTGTCTTTGGGAGGTTATCCGCCCCTATAATGTAATTTCTTTTGAAAAAGCATTGGAAACTTTGAAGGAATACGAAGAACTTTTCGTGATATGGGACGACCGCCGCTTTTGCTTTGACGGGAATAACCCCAAAACTCCCGTCTTGAAATTCAACGGTATAGAACTTTCAAAACTTCTTGCCGAAGATAGCTCTGTAAAACCGAATGAAAAACGCTCCCTTCCTATTGATATATATGTATTCGATAGGGAATTAAGCTTTCATATAACCTTCACTCATATCACAATAGAAGGCTTTGGCAGAGTTTGTATAACCTCAAAAGAAAAAACGGACGATTTCGGAATATCGCCCGCTTTTGAAGAATTTATAAAAGAAACGGAATTAGGTAAATAGTTATACCAATTCATACCGTAATTTTTCAAGAGCCTTCGTTTCCCGCCGTGATACGGTCACCTGCGTCATGCCGAGAACACGCCCCGTTTCGGATTGCGTAAGATTTTTAAAATATCTTAACCGAATAATCTCTCGCTCTTCGTGAGAAAGCCTGTCGATCGCCTGCATAAGGGCGATCTTTTCGTTTATTTCGGGAGTGAAATCCTTGCCGATAAGGTCAAGAATAGTCGTATCCTCGCCGATCTGCTCGGAGAGGGAAACGGTAGAAGCCGTTGCCGAAATTGCTTCAACGGTTTCTTCCTCGCTGAAACCGCACATAGCCGAAAGCTGTGAAACACTCGGCTCACTTCCGTTTTCGGTAATATATTTTTCCCTTGCGGCATAAATAAGAGCACCCTTGCGCTTAAGCTCACGCCCAACCTTAATTTCGCCGTCATCACGTAAGAAACGCTTTATCTCACCAATAATCAAAGGAACTGCATAGGTAGAGAACGCTGTCTGCCGTGAAAAATCAAAATTACGAATGGCTTTTATCATACCGATATGCCCAATCTGGCATAGATCCTCGTAATCAACGCCTCTCCCGGTAAAACGCAATGCGATAGAACGAACTAACCCCGTGTTCTCGCCAACGAGAATGTCAAGAGCATTCTTGTCACCTTCTTTTGCTTTCGCAATAAGAACGGCTGTACCTTCCTTCACTTGGAGCCTAACCTCTTTTCAAGTATAACAACGGTGCCTTTGTTGGGAGCAGACCTAACCTTTATCCTGTCCGTAAAGCTCTGCATAATGGTAAAACCCATACCGCTTCGCTCGCCGTCGGAATCGGTGGTGTAAAGCGGTTGCATAGCCGTTTCAACGTCGTCAATGCCTTTTCCTTTATCCTTAATTTTAATAATCAGCTTTCCGCTTTCGGTAAGCTTGCATTGTATGTAGATAGGACAAATAGATTTGTCCTCAATATGAGCATACCCGTGAACTATTGAATTTGTAACCGCTTCGCTTACAACGGTCTTTATATCTGCAATGATTGCAACGTTCGGGTCGCTCTGTGCCGCAAATGATGCAACAGCCGTCCTTGCAAACGATTCATTTGCGCTTTTTGCGCAAAACTCCGTCTTCATTGTGTTAATGATCTTATCTGCCATTTTTTAACCTCTTTCAATCTTCAATATCTTGTCCATGCCTGCAATCTGTAATATTCGGTAAGCCGCCTCCGACGGGTTTTTAATAATAAGAATACTTCCCACAGAAAGACATTTTCTCATACGTCCCATGACCAAACCCAATCCCGAGGAATCGCAAAAGGTAACTCCCGAAAGGTCGAGAGAAAAACTGATAGGCTGTGTTTCGTCAATAATTCGGTCAAGCTTTTCTCTTGCTTCCTTGGCGTTGTGATGGTCGATCTCACCAAAAATAAAAGCGGTGGTTTCTTCTCCGTGCTTTTCGCCTCTTATTTCCATTGTTGTCTTTTCCTTTCATAAAAATGCTTTTTGGATATTCTATCAAAATGCTTTGTCGTATTATGCCAAAGCGTGAAAAAAAGCAAAATAAAATCATACAAATTTATAATGCCGAAAAAAAGAAAAAAATTAAAAAAAGGGATTGACAATAGGTTATATATGTGATATACTACACCTCGCTGGCGTGAGCGAGATGCTGGTGTAGCTCAATGGCAGAGCAACTGATTTGTAATCAGTAGGTTGGGGGTTCGACTCCCTTCACCAGCTCCAAAAAACAAAATCACATATCTAATATATGGGGGAATTCCCGAGCGGCCAAAGGGGGCAGACTGTAAATCTGTTGTCACTGACTTCGGTGGTTCGAATCCACCTTCCCCCACCA
>JAFVXP010000095.1 GCA_017501055.1 Clostridia bacterium
AAATGTCAACAGGAGACGCAGAATTAGCAAATGTCAAATGTAAAAAACTTACCGTAAACGGTGACACGGGTGACGTCGAGTTGAAAAACGTGATCGCAACCGAAAAATTCTATATCGAAACCGATACGGGCGATGTTGAGGGTACTTTGCTTACCGAAAAGATTTTCATAACTAAAACCGATACAGGCGATATTGAAGTCCCAAAATCCATAAACGGCGGTAGATGCGAAATCATAACCGACACGGGTGATATAAGCATTAGAATCAAATAATAAAGTCAAAAAAAGGACACCCACAGGTGTCCTTTTCTCTATACAGCTATCCTAAAAGTACGTCTAATACCAACATCAAGCAAAAGCCTAAAAGCAGGGAATAGGTCGCACCTCTCTCACTTCCGTGTGCGTGTGTTTCGGGAATCATTTCATCGCTGATAACGTAAAGCATCGTACCTCCTGCAAACGCAAGCGCAAAGGGGAGTATTGCCGAAGATACTGTGATTGCAAAATAACCAAGCAACGTGCCGACAACTTCAACAACGCCTGCAATCGTTGCAATAACAAAGGTTCGCCTGTTGCTCATTCCTGCCGAGAGCATAGGTGCTATAATAACCATACCTTCGGGAATGTTCTGCAGAGCAATACCGCCTGCGATAGTAAGAGCTTCAACGTTGTTGCCCGTTCCAAAGCCCACGCCTGCCGCAATTCCTTCGGGAAGGTTGTGAATTGCAATAGCAACAACGAATAACAAAACCTTGTCGATCCTGTTTTGACTGTCGGGGTGTACTTCTTGGTCAACACCGCTTAATCTGTGAAGATGGGGCATCAGCTTATCAATGACGTTAACGCAAAGTGCACCGCAAAAAACGCCGGCAATCGTCACAATAAGCGAAAATTTACCTCCGTACTCAAGTGACGGGAGTACAAGACCGATAACAGCGGCGGCTAGCATAACACCTGCCGCAAACGAAAGAACAATATCGCTGAATTTATGAGTTGTTTTCTTAAAAATAAAGCCTAATATTGCGCCGACGATCGAAGCACCGCCAACGCCGAGAGCTGTTAAAAATACAATTTCCATTATTTGCTCCTGAATCGTTTTTTACATTATACCACTAAAATTATGGTTTTGCACTATATTTTCATAAATATATGGAAAAAATAAATAGTCTGTGCTATAATAAGTATAATCTGAAAAAAGAGGTTTTGTTATGATTAATATTCTTAAGACACGAAGAAGCATTAGAAGCTATAAACCCGAAGCTATATCCGAAAAGGAATTGGATTCAATTCTCGAGGCAGGAACCTATGCTCCCACGGGAATGAACCGTCAAACACCCATAATCGTTGCTACTCAGGATAAAGAGCTTATCGACAAGCTCGAAATTGAAAACGCAAAGGTGCTTGGCAGGGAAGATGCAAAACCCTTTTACGGCGCAACAACACTCGTTATAGTCTTTGCCGACAGCGAGGTTTATACGGGCTTTGAGGACGCTTGCCTTGTTATGGGCAACCTTATGAACGCTGCGGCGGCTATTGGTGTCGGAAGCTGTTGGATCCACCGTGCAAAGCAGGTTTTTGAAACCGAATTTGGTAAGGAACTTAAGAAAAAATGGGGAATAGACGATAAATATTACGGTGTCGGTAACTGTATCCTCGGTTATCCTGCAGAAACACCGCAAGCAAAGCCCAGAAAAGAAAATTACATTATCAAGGTGTAATATGAAGGTTATAGAAAGCGAATTTTTCAAAGAAGCGTTAAGGTTTATCGGCTACGGTTGCCAAATGGGTTGGCACGAGCGCAACGCAGGCAATATTTCTTTAAGGCTCAATAAAGAAGAGCTGGAATCGGTACGTGATGATTTTGTTTTGACCGATAATTGGGTCTCTCTTCCCGAAGCCGTTGTCGGTATGGCAAACGAGTTTGTCTTTACAACGGTAAGCGGCAGCTATTTTATAGATATGCAGTATAATTCATCGGAAAAGTTCTGTATTTGCGAAATTTCAAACCAAGGTTCTGCCTACCGTATCGTATGGGGCGGAAAACGCCCTACAAGCGAGCTTTGCGGTCATTTGATGTCACTCTCGGCTATGAAGCAGAAAAACGCAGGAAGAGCCGTTTATCACTGCCACCCTGCGAATATAGTTGCACTGTCCTACATAATACCCCAAAATGATAAAGAAATATCTTCTGCACTTTGGGAAAGTGAGACCGAAGGCGCATTTGTATTTCCGCAAGGTGTCGGCGTTACGGGCTTCCACGTTCCCGGCACGCTCGAGCTTGCAAAAGCCACCGCGGAGAAGATAAAGTACTATCCTGCTGTGTTGTGGTCGTTTCACGGAATATTCGCTTCGGGCGATAGTATAGCCTCGGCGTTCGGTCTTGCCCACGCAATAGAAAAGGCTGCCGAGATAAAGCTCAAGGTTCTTTCAAGCGGACTCCCGATCGTTAATACGATCACAAAAGAACAACAGGAAATAACCGCAAAAACCTACGGGTTCAAGCTTAATGAATTTTAAAAATCAATATTTTAATGAGGAAATACCGAGTTCTGAATTCGGTATTTCTTTTTTGTCGGGGTAATTTATTAAAACCTATTGACAAATGTCGTCTAATTCGTTAGACTATATATGTCGAATTGGTTAGACAAAAAAGGAGAATGCAAAATGAATAATACACCAAAAGTTTTTGAAAGCGAATATAGATTCTGCCTTATTTTATGGGAGAACGAGCCTATATCTCAGTCAGAACTCGCAAAGATCTGCAAAGAAAAGCTTGAATGGTCACGAACAACGACCTATACGGTTATAAAGCGTCTTTGCGAAAGGGGAGTTCTTTCGAACGAGGATTCTGTAGTTCGTTCTCTTGTATCGAAGGACGAAGTTCAGCTTTCCGAGCTTAACGAGATGCTTGAAAAGCGTTTCGAGGGATCTTTGCCTGCGTTTATTGCGGCTTTCGCAAAACGTCAGAAAATTTCCGAAAAGGATCTTGCAGAGATACAAAGGATAATCGAACGTGGAGGCGAATAATATGTCAAAACTGTTTCTTGATGTATTAAATCTCAGCATTGCCGCAAGCTGGCTTATCGGTGCGGTTTTTCTCTTGCGTTTATTAATATTCAAAAAAGCGCCGAAATGGGTTTCTTGCCTTCTTTGGGCTGTCGTAGGGTTAAGGCTTGTTATACCGTTTTCGTTCGAAAGCACGTTAAGCCTTGTTCCGAGCGTAGAGACCTTCAATACCGAAGCGGTCTATTCGGAAATATCACAAAGTCCTGTTACACCCGAAGAAAACCCCGTGCTCGATGTTAATACTCAAAATAAACCTACGACGGATACCTCTATAAAAAATCCCGTTTCACCCGAAAATACCGTTCCCGAAAAAAGACCCGTGTATATTCAAAGCGGGATTGACGTTATTGATAAAAACGCAAATAGCTATATAAAGGAAACCGTAACAAGTTCGCCTGAAAATAGCAAAACCGAAAATCCGATACGTGCCTTTGCCGATATTGCAAGCATCGTTTGGGTTTGCGGTGTTGTGATTATGCTCATCTACGCCGTTGTTCAGTATATATTACTGCGTAGAAGGGTGTCTGCGTTTATTACAGACGATTCGGGCATAAGAAGAAGTGAATACGTCGGTTCACCTTTCATATTAGGCTTGTTCCGTCCCAGAATATATTTGCCCTTCGGTCTTTCGGAGGAGTCCGAAGAATTCATAATATCCCACGAACGTGCCCATCTAAAGCGTGGCGACCATTTGATAAAACCCTTTGGCTATGCAATACTTTCCGTATATTGGTTCAATCCGCTTGTTTGGATAGCATATATAATGCTCTGCAAGGATATCGAATGTGCTTGCGACGAAAAGGTAGTTAAAGATATGGATGCAGATATGCGTAAAATTTATGCATTGGCATTGGTTGAATGCGGAGTTAAACGCAGTCTGATTACCGCTTGTCCCGTTGCGTTCGGTGAGATAGGCTTGAAGGAGAGAGTAAAAAACACTTTAAACTATAAAAAGCCCGTTCTTTGGATAATAATAGCGGCGATAATAATTGTTACTGTTGTAGCTGTTATGTTCCTATCAAGTCAAGTATCGGAAAATGAAAATCAAGAATCGTCCGATTCTTCTTCCGATATATCGGTAACAGCGTCAGACGAAGTAAGTGATGAATCTTCCGAAGAATCACAAACCGAAGAATCGCAAAGAGTTGAATTAGAACAAAAGTCATTTTACAGTTTTTCGTCATTAAGCACAGCTTTTCAATTAAGCGATTCTTTGTCGGCAGAAAATAGCGGTTTTGCCCTTGTCGGCACAGAAGAAACACATAGACTGTATATAATTGATAGCATCGAAGATTGTGATTCCTTTGCGATATTCGTAGCCTCGACCGGTCTTACTCTTGATGATGATGATTTCATCAAATCCGTAACCGAATGGAAAAATACAGATTTTGAAAAGTCGATTTATCTTGTAAATGTATTTATTTCTCCTTCTTCGGGTTATGAATATTCCATAAAGGAAGCATATTGCCAAAACGAAACCGTAACACTTAATTTTGAATGTAAAGACGGTGCTTCTATACATTCTGAAGTAAAATGCAGAAATATTACTGCTCTCGAAATCAATAGAGCAGATATAGAAAATTGCAAAAACTACAGCGTATCACTTGAAGAAATAACGGGCGACGTTGAATATTCGGAAGAGCCTTCGGAATCTGACGATAAAGACGAAAGCTCCGAAGAACCCGAAGGGTCTGAAAAACCGGACGTTTCAAATGAACCTTCTGATGAATCTTCAAGCGAACCTTCTGACGAACCTTCGCAAGAGCCGTCCTTAGAACCCTCACAAGAACCTTCGGAAGAACCTTCGGATGAACCTTCGCAGGAACCCTCACAAGAACCCTCAGAAGAACCTTCACAAGAACCTTCACAAGAACCTTCCGACGAACCTTCAGACGAACCTTCCGATGAACCCTCGCAAGAGCCTTCTGACGAACCTTCGAGAGAACCGTCTGAAGAACCCGACCCCGTTGTACCGCAAAGAATAGAATTAGAATACGAAGCTTTCTATGATTTTGACACTTCTGTGTATGATCATATGTTGAGCGATTCTTTACTTGCAGAAAAGAGTGATTTTTCTCTTGACGGAATTTCGGGAACTCAACAGCTATATATAATCGATAGTAAGAA
>JAFVXP010000096.1 GCA_017501055.1 Clostridia bacterium
CCCATTATATTGGAGTTCAAATGATATAGAAGTGTCCTTATATCTCGCTTTTTCGATTCAACTGTTTTCTTGCTTCAATGAATGTTCTAATGAACTCAAAAAACTCAAACACAAATTATTAATTTTATGTGTAGAAGATCACTTCGACGAACTCGGCAAAAACGGCGGCCTCGCCTCATCTTTCCTTGGCTCCATGTATACGGACGGCGATGGTTGCAATGTCGATTACGACAAGGCGGTTCATTATTTCCAAAAAGCCCACAACGCAGGTTTGGATTGCGCTGATACCTTACAACGTTTCAAAAAGAAATTGTTTGGCGGATATAAATTTATCGGATGGTAAAACACCAATACAACCAAAAAAGACTTGCTTTTCGCAAGTCTTTTTTAATACATTAATTATAGTAAAGTAAGTCCCCATAAGTCGGGAAGGGCCAGAAGGAGCGTTCGGTTATGGTTTCGGCTTCGTCGGCGGAGCGGCGGAGCTCGGACATGATCGGGAGCACCTCGTCACGGCAATAAACGCCGCAATTTCTGCTGTTGAGGTTACGCTGTGCGTGTTCTGCATTCGCCAAAAGACGTTTTAGAGAAGCAGACATTTCGTCGGAAAGTTCTATTAAACGCTTTAACGTTTCGGAAGTGTGGTGCGGTATCGGGGAGCCGATCGATTTAAGCGTTGAAACAGTTTGCGAAAGCTTTAAGATATAGGAATCGACCGCAGGGATAATATCTCTGCTTGCCATATCACACATTGTTAAAGCTTCAATAGTGATTATCTTGCAATAGGATTCAAGCAAGATATCGTGACGGGAGCGAAGCTCTTTTTCCGTATATACCTTATGGCGGGTGAAGAGTGCAATGTTTTCATCACTTACGAAATGAGGAAGTGCATCGGCGGTGGTGGGAAGGTTCAACAATCCCCTTCTCTGTGCTTCGAGCTTCCATTCGTTGGAATATCCGTCGCCATTGAAGATTATACGCTTATGTTCTTTAATGGTACGGCGAATGAGATTTTGAAGTGCGGATTGAAAATCGGTTGCATTTTCAAGTTCGTCGGCAAACTGCATTAAGCTTTCTGCAACGATAGTGTTTATAACAACGTTCGGTTCTGCAACAGACATAGCAGAGCCGGGCATTCTGAATTCGAACTTATTACCCGTGAACGCAAAGGGCGAAGTACGGTTACGGTCGGTAGTGTCCTTAGGGAAGGTGGGAAGTACGTGGACGCCGATCTCCATTTGAGTTTTCTTTGCGCCGTAATAGGGCACGCCCTCGTCGATAGCGTTGAGAATATCGGTCAATTCGTCACCGAGGAACATCGAAACTATTGCAGGGGGTGCTTCGTTTGCTCCAAGACGGTGGTCGTTACCTGCAGTTGCAACCGAGATACGCAAAAGGTCCTGATGTTCGTCAACAGCCTTTATAACAGCACAGAGGAACAGGAGGAATTGAGCATTCTCGTGCGGGTGTTTTCCGGGAGAAAGAAGGTTTACGCCCTTATCGGTGGAAAGCGACCAGTTATCGTGTTTACCGCTGCCGTTGATGCCTTCGAAGGGCTTTTCCTGAAGGATACAAACAAGGTCGTGACGGTCGGCAACCTTCTTCATCGTTTCCATAGTCAACTGGTTGTGGTCGGTAGCCGCATTTGCCGTTCCGTAGATGGGAGCAAGCTCGTGCTGGCAGGGAGCTGCTTCGTTATGCTTGGTTTTTGAAACAACGCCAAGCTTCCAAAGTTCCTCGTCAAGCTCCTTCATAAACGCAGAAACTCTTGGCTTTATCGCACCGAAATAGTGGTCTTCAAGTTCTTGTCCCTTGGGAGGTTTTGCGCCGAAAAGCGTTCTTCCGCAAACTACAAGGTCTTCACGCTGATTGAAAAGAGATTTATCAACAAGGAAATATTCCTGTTCGGGGCCGACGTTTGCTTCGACGTGTCTTGCTTCGGTACCGAACAATTTTAGAATACGCATTGCCTGTTCGTTCAACGCTTCCGTTGAACGCAAGAGGGGCGTTTTTTTATCAAGTGCTTCGCCGCCGTAAGAGCAGAATACGCTTGGGATACAAAGCGAGCCGTCCTTTATAAATGCATAGGAGGTGGGGTCCCAAGCGGTATAGCCTCTTGCTTCGAAGGTTGCACGCAAGCCGCCCGAGGGGAAGCTTGATGCATCGGGCTCGCCCTTTATGAGCTCTTTACCCGAGAAGGACATAATAACCTTACCGTCGTTAACGGGGGAAACAAAGCTGTCGTGTTTTTCGGCAGTAATACCCGTCATAGGCTGGAACCAGTGGGTATAATGGGTTGCGCCGTGCTCTACAGCCCAATCCTTCATAGCTTCTGCAACGACGTTTGCGACGGTAATATCAAGATCCTCGCCACGCTGTATCGTATGCTTTAAGGATTTATAAACATCTTCGGGCAGACGCTCTTTCATTATTTCTCTGTTGAAAACCAACGAGCCAAACATTTCGGGTATGTTTTTCATACTTTTCCTCCGACGGAAAATATTTTTTCGAGTTTAATTATAACTAAAAAGTCGTATATTGTCAACGGAATTTAGATCAAAACAAAAATTTTCGGAATATTACGAATTTTATACGGCAAAAATATGATTACAACAAAAAACAACGGAGGTTATTTATGTCACCAAAAGAATTGCTTTATATCGAGGACGCTCTCGGTCACACAAAGCAGGTTAAGACCGTTTGTACGGATTTTTCGTCACAGCTTGGAGATACCGAGCTTTCCAATTTCGTTGCGGATATTGCAAAGAAGCAACAGCAGACTTTCGACCGTTTCTATAATTTGCTTTAAGAGAGGAGACAATTATGCAGGATCAGGTAATTATGGACAACATTCTTACTTCGGTTAAGAATTGTTGCGACATCTTCATGCACGGCGCTATCGAATCGCCCACACCCAATGTTAACACCGCATTCAAGCAGGCTCTTAACGACTGTCTTTGTATGCAGAACGAGATATATTCCAAAATGGCGCAGAAGGGTTGGTATCCTTCGACGCAGGCACCGCAACAGCAAATTGATCAGACCAAGCAAAAATATTCAAATTAGCATTGTGCTGCGGCACAATGCGTCGATATAAATCCCTTACGGGATTTTCGATATATGGCAAAGCCATTCGATATGATTTTTGCACATCTCGTTTTTGACGAGATATGCAAAAAACTCGATATGTTCTGCGGAACAAAAGGGATTTATATCATATCGAATCCGAGAGGAACGAGGATATATCGAATTTGCGAATGCAAATATATCGATTTTGCGAAGCAAAAATCTCGACTAAAAAATGCAGGTTTAACACCTGCATTTTTTATTATATATCGATCTTATTTGCAAACTTAAGAGGCAAGCCTTCTGCGTGGAAATGCGAAGTATCCGAAACGGCAAGGCATATAGGTGCGGTATAGCCGTCGGGGTTATTCTTGAAATGGACTATCGTCATTGACGAATGGTTCATATCGAACGTAGACCAATAAAGCACGGGCGGAATTGCAAGAAGGTGGGAAAGCCAAGTAGTGCCAAAGCCTTGGTGGCAGAAAACGGCAACACGTTCCTCGTTGGGCGAAAGGATCTTATAGTTCATTCCCTCTCGCTTATAGCCAAGCTTTTCAAGGAATTTGTCCGATTCACGCTGTATGCGTTCATAGCCTTCCTTTGCCTTGGTTTGACAGAAGGGTTCTGCCTCGTACCATTTATCGCCGAGCGCCAAAACTTCGGGTGTTTTGTATCTTGTGGTCTGAACGTGGAAGCACCAATTCAATTTTCCGTCAAGTTCGGGGTCGTTGAAGGTGAATTCCTGCCAGGTATATGCCTCGCTCGTCCAATCCTCAATTTCGGGTGTTATTCCCAAAAGCTCGCAGGTGGGCTGTGCCGTCTGGCGTGCACGGTTCATCGGTGAAGTATAGATTTTGTCAAGACCGTTTACGGCAAGACGTTTTGCAAGCGCTTTTGCCTGAAGATGTCCCTTCTCTGTAAGACTGTCGGGGTCGTATATCGGGTCGCCGTGACGTATTACGTAAAGAATCATTTTTTTACCTCTATTTAGATTCAACAATATAGAAATATGATGACGTCGGTGAATTGATTATTCTGAATTTCGCACAGCAATATTGCTTTCTGTCGAATTTTTCGAGAAGCTCGTTTATAAGCTCGCCCTCGATCTCCCCTTCCTCGTGACCGGGATAGACGGCTATGAGGAGTATTGCGTCCTTATCAAGCAAGGAGATTGCCGTTTCGATGGCGGAAAGAGTTGTTTCCCTCTTTGTCGTTATCGATTTATCTCCGCCGGGGAGATAGCCAAGGTTGAACATTCCAGCTTTTATCGGGGTTTTTATATATTCTCTTGCGTTATGGTGGGAATCGCATATAAGAGTATAATTCTTTGGAGCGTTTTTTTCCTTCAAGCGTTTTTCGGTGCTGATAAGCGCACTTTGTTGAATATCAAAGGCATAAACTCTGCCGTTTTCTCCAACGGTTTTGGAAAGGAAAAGAGTATCATACCCGTTGCCCATCGTAAAATCGGCAACGGTATCTCCCTCTTTTATATGATTTAATATAAAGCTTTTTTCGAGAGCCAATATATCAAGCATTATTTATACCTTCTATCTGCGGAAAAGTCGGTTGAGTTTTTTGAAATATGCAGAATCGATAGAGTTCATCATATCCCTTGTTGCACGAAACTTCCATTTTCCGCTGTCGTCACCGGGGATATTCATTCTTGCGTCGCTGCCGAAGCCGCACATATCCTGAAAAGGAATTATTGCAAGGTTGGAACTTGAACGCCATACCGTTTCAATGATCTTACGGCAGGCAGGCGCATGATATCCGCCCATACCCCAATCGCCGTGGTCGAATCCGCAATAATCAAGCGCAAAGGCACGTTCCTCCTGTGTTGCTTCCCAAAGCCAGCCAAGGAGAGTATTATTATCATGCGTGCCGATATAGGCAATAGAGTTTTTCGGATAGTTATGGGGGAGATGAGTCGAATCGCCGTTCGGTTCAAAACCGAACTGAATTATTCTCATGCCCGGGAAACCGCTTTTTTCGAGAAGTGCAATAACGTCCTCGCCAAAGCTTCCGAGGTCTTCGGCAATGATCGGAACTTCGCCCAACGCACTCTTGACAGCCTTGAAAAGAGCAATACCCGGTCCTTTTTTCCATTCGCCGTCCTTTGCCGTATTTGCCTTACCGTCAACAGCCCAATAAGAAGCAAACGCACGGAAATGGTCGATTCTGAGCATATCGTACAATGTGAAGGAATATTTAATACGCTTTATCCACCAGGAATAGCCTTGAGATTTATGATATTTCCAATTATAAAGGGGATTGCCCCAAAGCTGACCGTCCTCCGAAAAATAGTCGGGCGGAACACCTGCAACACGCTCGGGTTGGTAGGTATCGGGGTCGATATCGAACAATTCGGGATTGCCCCAAACGTCTGCGCTGTCACGGGAAACGTATATCGGCATATCGCCGATTATCTTTATGCCGCAAGCATTTATCTCTGCCTTTGTCTTTTCCCACTGTGTTGCGAAAAGATATTGAACAAAGCCGTGATAGCGTATTTCTTCACGGTATTCCGAAGCAAAAGCAAGTGCTGTTTTATAGTTTGAGCCTCTTTTCCATTCCCAGAAGGGTCTGCCTGCGTTTTCTCTTTTTAATGCACGGTAGAAGCAATGGTTAAAAAGCTCTTTTTCTTCTATGAACGAATCTATCTTCTTCTTGAAATCCTCGTCAAGACGGAAATACGCCAAACGCATTAACGTTTCACGGTTTTTGCGTGCAAAATCGTAATCGGCAACAAAGGGAGTTCCCTTATATCGCAAAACGTCGGCATCGGCTTTTTTAATAAATCCGTCCTCAGCCATCATATCGGGGCTTATATAAAGCTCGTTACCTGCAAATGCGCTGTCCGAGCCGTAGGGTGAATTTGCATAGTCAACGGGGGTGAAGGGAAGGACCTGCCAATAGGAAAAGCCCATTTCCGCAATCCTTCTTGCAAAATCGACAGCGGTCTTGCCAAACGTTCCGATTCCGTATTCCGAAGGAAGCGAGGAAAGGCTTAGTAACACGCCCGAGGTTCTCTTTTTTATACTCATTTGGAAATTCTCCGTTAAACGTTCTTTTTGTTAGTATAACTCAATAAGTTGAAATAATCAACAATTTTAGGAAATTCAATCCAAATAAAAATCCACCGCTTTTGTGCTGCCCCGTTTTGTAGGGACAGCACATTTGCAGTGGATTCGTTTTTTATTTTTGCGGCAGATAAAGATAGATAAATCCCGAATATTCAATCATTCTTGCCGCTGTCGTTGTATCAATATATTGCAAAAACTCGCCCGTTTTTACTCCATTTTCATTATAATAAAAATTCTGAGTATAGGGGAATTTGTTTCCCGCTTCGTTGGAATACTTTCTAACGGTTTTTATAAGATTTCCGTCTTCGTCATAACTTTTTTCAATCCAAACCTCAGCGTTTCCGTCTTCACCGACTGTTGAAACCTTGATCTCATTGCCCTTTTCGTCGTAGTCGTATCTGTTTTTTGTTTCGCCGGATTCTGAAATTGTGATTTTTTCAATGCATCTGCCATTTTCATCGTAAACATAACGATATTCTAGTATTTCTATATCGCCCCAAATATTTTTCTCTTCTTTTATACAATTTTTGTCATCATAAGTATACGTATATATTCTTTTATAATCGGGTTTATCGATAGGATAAAGGGTTCTTTCAGTAATCCTTCCTTCTTCATCATATTTATATTCGGTTACCTGTTTTCCTTCATCGTTTGTATTTTGAATACGGGTTGCAACAAGCCCTTTGTCATTATAAGTATATTCGCTTATTCTCTCCCCTGTTTCGGATTTTAACGAAATCTCGTTGCCGTATTCGTCATATTTATATACCGCCGAACTAACGGTATACCTATTATCAACAATGGTTTCTTTGCGTTTTGTTCCGTTGTCAAAATACTCATATTCGGTTTTTATTTCTTTTTTCTGTCCGAGCCAGTCGATTATCATTTCATAAATAACATCGCCCTTTTCGTTATAGGCATATTCTTCGTAAGTACCTTCTGCGTCCGAATAAATACTTGCGGAAAAAACAGTTGTTATTTTCGTTTGTCTTCCCTTTTCGTCGTATTCATAGTCGACTTGTTTGTCATCAATAACGTTCGGTTCCTTGTCGCCGTCTTTATTGTAAACGGTTGTTTTGATATTTATAGCGTCACCATGCTCGTTTACCGTATATTCCGTTACTTCGTTATACGACTTTCTTTCTTCGGTTTCTTTTATAAGGAATCCGTTTTCGTCATAGGTATAATACGTTTTATAGGTATTGCTTTCAGTATTGATAAATTCATACGTCAACTTTTTACCGTTTTCGTCATAGGTATTACGTTCGCAATAAATAGTATTTTTTTCTTCGCCGTCTTTATAATAATGCTCTATGTAGCTGACGTTACCGTAAATGTCATATTCATACTCATAATATTGGTCAAATTCGCCCCTATGATATAGGTCATCGATAGTTTGAGAATATTTTTCCGCCTTAAAAACAAGATGTCCGTTTTCGTCATACTCGTTTACGATTTTCTTATATAAATCATCTGAGCCGATTATATATGTATCTTGGCAAAGAATATTCCCGTTTTCGTCATACGTATATTCATAATTATAATTATCTTTATACAGCATTCCGTCAAGATAAAATTCGTCTTTTTGCTGAACTATATCGCCTTTTTCGTTGTAGGTGCGTTCAATAACTCGGTTATAAATATCATAAGTTGTCCAGGCTTCGTTGGTGTAAAGCACCTTGAAATCCTCAAGCATTCTCTTTGCTTCTTCATCGTTACGGTTTTTATAAAGGAGATTATACGCTTCCTCATATTTTGATTCTTTTATAAGCGTATTTGCTTCTTCGAGAAAAGCCTTTTCGGTTGTTTCTTCTGTTCCGCAAGATGCCAAAAGCATAATAGAAACAAGAATTAACGCAAACAATTTCTTCATGGAATTTCTCCTTTTATAAGGATATTATACGGGTGTTCCATCTGATTTATCAAATGGCAAACTGCGCAATGCAAAACGAAAAGTAAATACCCAAAAGTAAGATGCCTTGCCAACGGTAAAGCTTTTCTTTAAAGAGCGTAGGAAGCGTCAATATTGCCATAACGCCCAACATAACCGGCACATCAAGCACTAACGAAGAATTGACATTAAACAACGTGCCTGCCACGGGGATATCGAAAGGACTTATAGTGATCGCTGTACCGCTTACTAAAACAAGATTGAACAGGTTTGCACCGATTATATTGCCCAAAGAAAGCGAGCCGTGCCCCTTCAAAAGCGCTGTAACGGCGGTAACCAATTCCGGCAAAGACGTTCCCAAAGCAACGATGGTCAAACCGATCACCTTTTCGGATACACCGAAATACTCCGCCAAAATGATGGCGTTGTCTACCAAAAAATCAGCACCGAATGCGATCAACACTGCGCCCAATACCAAAAGAACGATATCTTTGATCAGACTGTCTTTTGTTCCCTCATCTGCCGATTCTACAACATGATCTTCGCCGCTTCGAACTTCGAGTTCTTCTTCACTTGTTACGGCACCGTACTTTTCTTCGGTCTCCACTGTTTCGATCGAAGCTGCGTTTTTCTTCATACGCAAAACCGTAAGAACCATATAA
>JAFVXP010000097.1 GCA_017501055.1 Clostridia bacterium
AGGAAACCTCCGCATCAAGCGCGCCTATTACACCAAAATCCACTTTCATAATTATTCTCCGTAAACGAGCGTATTCTTCTTCGCCTCAAGCGCCGAAAGATAGCGCGCGCACTCGCGCTTTGCCGCACCGAGGTCAAGGTTTTTATAGTTACCGCATTCCTCGCGTGCCGCGCCAAACATATCGCCGCTGTGGTCTATTATATTTTTGAGGGTCTTTTTCACAACCTCTACCACCGTTTCACCGTCGACGTCCCTGACGAGAAGGTAAAACCCCGTCTGACAGCCCATAGGGCCGAAATATATAACGTTCTTTGCTATTTCCGACGAGCGTATATAGGTTGCAAACATATGCTCAACCGAGTGCATAGTGAGATTGTCCATATAGTCGCCCATATTCGGCTTTCTCGTGCGAAGATCGTAGGTGGTTATATCGCCGTCTGTGCGCGACACGTAAATACCTACCTCGATTATATCGTGATTAACCGAAAACGAGGCTATTTTTTCGGGTGTTTTCATAAAAGACTCCAGGTATAAATTCAAGCCGTTATCAGAATACGAGGCGCTCTCTTATATAAGCCGCTACCTCGGTGGTGGGTATTCTTACCTGCTGCATAGTATCTCTGTCACGGACGGTTACGCAGCCGTCATTTTCGGTTTCAAAGTCGTAGGTAATGCAGAAGGGCGTACCGATTTCGTCCTCACGGCGGTATCTCTTACCGATAGAGCCGGTTTCGTCAAAGTCGGTAGCAAACTCGCGCGCAAGCTCGTCGTAAAGCTCAAGCGCCTTTTCCGAAAGCTTCTTCGAAAGAGGAAGGACTGCAGCCTTGAAGGGCGCAAGCGCAGGGTGGAAGTGAAGAACGGTACGAATATCGGAATTGCCGTCCTTACCGATATCTTCTTCGTCGTAAGCGTCAACAAGGAACGCAAGAACCGAACGTTCAACACCAAGCGAGGGTTCGATAACGTAAGGGATATATCTTTCGTTCTTTTCCTGGTCGTAATAGGTAAGGTCGTTGCCCGAGGTATTCTGGTGCTGGGTAAGGTCATAGTCGGTTCTGTCGGCAACACCCCAAAGCTCGCCCCAGCCGAACGGGAAGAGGAATTCAAAGTCGGTGGTTGCTTTGGAATAGAAGCAAAGCTCTTCGGGGTCGTGGTCACGAAGACGAAGGTTTTCTTCCTTAATACCAAGGCTTAAGAGCCAATCACGGCAGAAGCCTCTCCAATATTCAAACCATTCAAGGTCGGTACCGGGCTCGCAGAAGAATTCAAGCTCCATTTGTTCGAATTCACGAACACGGAAGATGAAGTTACCGGGAGTGATCTCGTTACGGAAGCTCTTACCGATCTGACCGATACCGAAGGGGAGCTTCTTACGTGTTGTACGCTGAACGTTTGCAAAGTTTACAAAGATACCCTGTGCGGTTTCGGTACGGAGATATACGGTGTTCTTTGCGTCCTCGGTAACACCCTGGAAGGTCTTGAACATAAGGTTGAACTGACGTATATCCGTGAAGTTATGCTTGCCGCAGGTGGGGCATTTGATGTTGTTATCCTCGATAAACTGCTTCATTTCTGCCTGAGAGAATGCGTCGATAGGCTTTTCGAGAGCGACTCCGTTTTCTGCACAGAAATCCTCGATAAGCTTGTCTGCACGGAAACGTTCCTTACATTCACGGCAGTCCATCAACGGGTCGGAAAATCCGCCGAGGTGACCCGAAGCAACCCAGGTTTGAGGGTTCATAAGTATTGCTGCATCAAGACCTACGTTATAGGGGTTTTCCTGAACGAATTTTTTCCACCAAGCACGCTTGATGTTGTTCTTGAGCTCTGCGCCGAGAGGACCGTAGTCCCAAGTGTTTGCAAGACCGCCGTAGATTTCGCTTCCTGCGAAAATAAAGCCTCTGCCCTTGCAAAGCGCAACGAGTTTTTCCATTGTCTTTTCGGTGTTTTTCATCTTTTTTCTCCTAAAATTTATCTCAATTTATTTATTCAATTTATTAACCTTTTTCTGTGCCATAACAAGGCGGTAATAGCGGTTTTTGTTTTGCATAAGCTCGTCGTGGGAACCGACTTCCTCTATCATTCCCTTTTCGAAAACGACTATCTTATCGGAATTTCTTAGCGTGGAAAGTCTGTGTGCTATCGCTATTGTAGTTCGTCCGCCGGAAAACCTTGCGATTGCTTCTTGAATCTGCTTTTCGGTTTCGGTATCAAGAGAGCTTGTTGCTTCGTCGAGTATCAATATGCTTGGGTTACGCAATATCGCACGGGCAATGGCAATTCTCTGCCGTTCACCGCCCGAAAGCGTACTTCCCTTATCGCCGACGTAGGTGTTATACCCGTCGGGCTGTTTCATAATAAACTCGTGAGCGTTGGCAAGCTTTGCCGCACGTATGACTTCTTCACGTGTTGCATCGGGCTTGCCGTAGGCAATATTCGAATATATCGTGCCGTTGAAAAGGAAGGTCTCCTGCAAAACGACACCTATTTTTGAACGGTAGGAATATTGGTCGATATCACGCACGTCTACACCGTCAACTGTAAGAGTTCCTTCAGTCAGGTCGTAAAGCCTTAAAATCAGGTTCGCCGCAGTAGTTTTACCGACACCGCTTCTGCCCACAAGACCGACCATTTCGCCTTTATTTATCTTTAAATTGATATTCTTAAGAACGTTATCCCCGTTTTCATAGGCAAAGGCTGCGTTTTTAAACTCGATATCCCCTCGGATATTGTCCAAGCTTTCCCCGACGTTTATCATATCGTCTTCTTCGTCGATAAGCTCAACTATCTTTGCAAGCGACGTCGTTGCCCTTGCAATACGGCGTGGAACGCCCGACATCCAACGTATCGGCTCGTACATAAGTCCGACGTATGCCGTGAACTGCATCAAATCGCCCAACGCAAAATTCGACTGTCCCGAAACGATAAACGACGGGTCGCCGACAAGCTCGCAACCAAGGAAAAACAGCACGGCAAACTCGCCAAAGCTTAACAAAAACGATGCAAACGGCATTATAAGGTTCCAGGTGCGTTCGTTTTTCTTGGATATATCGGCAATTCTCTTTGCCGCAACGTCAAAACGTGCTTCTTCGTGCTTTTCGGTTCCGTAGGTCTTAACAACACGCATACCCGAGAAAACGTCGTGCATAAGTGTGCCTGCATCGCTTTCCAACTGCCATTGACGGCGGTAGATTCTATGCGTGAACTTATGAAGCACACGGAACAATACCGCAAGCAAGGGTACGGGGGTTATAACTATCAGCGTCAGCTTCCAGTTAAACGCAAAAAGAAATACCGCAATAGTGCCAAGAGTTAAGCCTTGTTGAAGCAGGCTTGGCACAAGCCAGATTATAAAATCACGGATCTCGTTTGTATCCTCGGAAACACGGTGCATTAATTCGCCTGCGCTGCGGCGTGTTAATCCCGTTAGAGAAAGCTTTTGCAATTTACCGTAAACGTCCTCACGGAGCTTTACAAGCATCCCCTTGCCGGATTTTGCAATACAAAGCCCTCTGCCCATCGTACAAACGGCTGAAAGCAAGCCGAGCAGAGCCATCGAAACGACAAGCCAGACAAATCCGCTTTTATCCTCGGGCGGAATTGGATTTGCAATATAATCGTTGATTATCGTTTTATTTATCATCGGGAGCAAAACGCTTATACCCGATATGGTTATTAAGAACAGACCTGCAAGCAGGAGTGTTTTTATATGCGGTTTGAGATAGGGAACAAGACGCTTGAACAGCTTTTTCTTGTCCGTGCAGTCAAGGCAGGAGGTCATACCTCTCTTGAAGGGCTTTCCGCATTTGGGGCATTTATTAAGCTTCGGTGCGGGAATATCCTCGCCGTTGCGGGCGGCTTCAAGCTTTTTTACGGCGTTGCGGAATATCTGGCAGAGCGACATTTCGGCACGGCAAAGCTCGATATCGCCGTTTTCGTCGCTCGATTCAATAGAAACGCAACCCCAGTTTTGAACGAACTTAATCTCGCCAAGGCTTGAAAGATCTAAGACCTTCGTTTCGCTTTTATTCTCCTCACGGAAATAAAGCTTTCCTTCAAAAAGAGCGCAAACACCAAAGGCCTTCTTGTTGTCAAACGAAAGGTCGTAGGGGAAGCTATATACTTTTTCGTCGGTGCCGAGTTCCTTTTTAAGCTCGTCTTTGAGCGTCTTCAAGGCGGTTGGCTCTTTCTCTTTTTTCTTCATTACAAATACAGTTCTATCTTCTTAAAGCTCTTTCTGTCAAGCTTGGAAACGTCTTCAATACGAAAACGGTTTCCGTCTACGTCGGTCAAAATCAACATACCGTTGCCGACACGTGCAATATTACGGTAGGTATCATGCATTGAAAAATTCATATCGCCGAGGTTTGTTTTGACTTCCCAAAAGGAATAGTCAAGCTTTTCCTTCAGCGAATTTATCTTTTCGATTATAGGGCAGAAGTATTTTCGGTCGAGCTCGGTTTTGATAATAGTCTGCGCCTCCTCGGGAAGGTCGGCCAGATTACGTATCATCGCATATTCCCTGCCGTCCCCGTTAAGCACCGAAATATATTCATCAGGGCTTTCAAACGGGAAGCAACGGTGGAAATATACTCTGCCGAGATCCTGCTTTATAGGGGTCTTGTCCTCTTCCTCAAGGTCGTCGCCGAACTTCGGCAACACCGCCTCAAGCGCAGGAAACCCGTTTTTTGTAAGATAAAAACGTGAGTTTTCGGGAGTTAGATAGGTAACTTCCGCCATATCAAGAAAATTTTCGTTCATAATTCCTCTTTTTTTATATTCACGGTGCAGGTTGGTTTATATTTTCTGCGTTATTCCCGTGATACGTTTTTTCATTTTCACGGTTTTTCATTTTCACGGTGTAGGTTGGTTTATATTTTCTGCGTTACTCCCGTGATACGTTTATTTATTTTCACGGTCTTGGTTGTTTTTTAATTTCGTCGTCGCCACCGCGAA
>JAFVXP010000098.1 GCA_017501055.1 Clostridia bacterium
CGTCTTTCCGGCTATGAGCCTGACATTGATATCATGGTGGAGTACACCGGACTTCGTCCCGGCGAAAAGCTCTATGAAGAGCTTTTGATGAAGACCGAAACGCTTGATATGACCGAAAATAAGATGATCTTCATCGAGCGTGATACTCCTCTCACACGTGAACAGGTAGACGAAAAACTTGCTGTCCTTAAACAAGCCGTTGAAGAATCCAAATGCGAGATCGGCTCTGCAAAGGTTAAGGAAGCGGTCAAATCCGTCGTTCCCACCTTCCGTGAACCCAACGAAATCAATAAAGACGCCGCTTCTTCCAACGAAATGAAGGAAGCAAAGGTTAATTAAAAAATTCTCTTGACAAACTAAAATCCTAATGATACAATAAGTGTGCTATCTGAGATAGCACACTTTTCTTATTTTGAGGTAACACGATGTTTGTGATCGACAATTCGAGCAAAACTCCAATTTACGAACAAATAAAAACGCAGATACTTGCGCTTGTTTCAAGCGGAGTTTTAAAACCGGGCGATAAATTGCCCTCGTTGCGTTCGCTTTCATCGTCGATGAGCCTCAATATCAACACCATCAAAAAGGTTTTTTCGGAGCTTGAAAACGACGGAGTGATAATATCCGTTCTCGGAAGCGGTAGCTACGTTTCCGATAATGCTGTAAGAAACCCGAAAATTCTTGAAAAAGCCGAAAACGAACTGACCGAAGCGCTGCGGTCGGCAAAATCGGTGGGTGTTACAAAAGAAGAGGTCCTTTCTTTGGTAGAAAAAATCTATGAGGAGGAAATCCGATGATAAAAATAGATGGTGTTTCAAAAAGCTACGGCAAATTGAAGGTTCTTAACGATATAACTCTCACGGTAAATAACGGTTCCATCTACGGTCTTATCGGTTATAACGGAGCAGGTAAGACAACGCTTTTGAACATAGTTTCGGGCCTTTTTAAGCCTGATAAGGGAACGGTGTCTATCGAGCTTAATAGAAAAATGCATAAACCGTTTGACGATCCTTGCGTTAAACGTGCACTGTATTACGTCACCGACGATCTCTATTATTTTCCGAACACGAATCTTGTCGGTATGCGTGATTTCTATTGCGGAATGTATCCAAATTGGAGTGACACAAGCTTTAAAAAGCTGGTTGATCTCTTCGGCATCGACCCGAATAAACGTATATCCGATTTTTCAAAAGGTATGAAACGTCAATCGGCAATAATTCTTGCAATGTCTGCCAGACCCGAATATCTTTTGCTTGACGAAAGCTTTGACGGACTTGATCCCAACATAAGAACGATAGTAGGCGGACTTTTAACAGAATATATTGCCGAAACGGAAGGTTCGGTAATAGCCGCATCGCATAATCTTTTCGAGCTTGAAAGTATTTGCGATTCTCTTGGTATGATAAACGGTACAAACCTTCTTCATACGGGCGATATCGAGGATATAAAAGCAACGGCGAAAAAATACCGTGTTGCCGTTAATTCTCCGCTCGATACCGATACGGTAGAATCACTCAACCTTAAATTTTTTAAAAACGAGGGCAATATCTATACGTTCCAAAGCTCCGAACCCGAGGATAAGATAAAATCCGCCTTTTTAAAGGACAGAGAGCTTCTTCTTTTCGAAAGCTTTGGTATGACCTTAAACGAAATATTCATTTACGAAACGGAGGGCAAGGGAAATGAAATTGAAGGCATATTCGCAGAATAACCCTGCAAAGCATCTTGTATTACACACAGTAAAACGTTTTCTCTGGCTTCCTTTCGCAATCCTCGTTTTAAGCGGATTCGTTTTCGCAGGAACAGAAATATTAATGGAAAACCGCATTTTGAAAATGCTTATCACAACGGCGACAGGCTCTTTATACGGCTTTAATAACGAAGAGTTCTGGCCCTATTTTCCGTATTTTCTAATCTTCTTTTCCGTTCTTTCTGCATACGTTATGTTTGCCTTCCTTTTCAAAAAGAAAAGCTCGCAGGCGATGCTTTTAACGGGTGTTTCAAGAACCACACTGTTTTTTACAAGATATATCTACGGACTCTTGTCAACGATAATACCTGTTTTAAGTATGATGTTGTTGATGCTCGCACTCGGCGCAAGCAACTTTGAAAACGGAACTCCTTTCGCCGAAAACACGGGAATGATGCTGGTGATAGTCTGTCTGACGGTGCTCTATACCTATACCGTTGCGGTCATTGCGGCAACACTTTGCGGAAGAAAGATCGAATTTTTCGTTGTCAGCATAGTATTCTGCTTTGGAGTTCAGGGATTATTGCTTTTTGCCGTGCTTATGTGTGCATCTTTCCTTAACGGGTTCGGCTATACGATAAGGGACGAATCTAACCTGCCTTACAGATTTCCGGAGCTGTTTGATAAATATTCGGATCTGTCAATAAATACTCTCTTCAAAAATGCTTACAGCGAATACCCCCGATCGGGATATAAAGTACCCGAAAACGATTACGGTAATGTTGACCTTTCGGTATACGGTTCGCAAGCAATATGGCTTTTTGTTATAACTCTTGCGCTTGTCTGCCTTGCGTTGTATATCTTTAAAAACCGCAAAGCCGAATTCGACGGCAAGCCGAATTCGAACAAGGCTTTATCGGCTGTATGCTCGGTAATAATATCGCTTGTGCTTTCGTCGCTTATGCTGTTTGCAGGCAAAAGCGCAGGTATACTGTGCGGTATGGCGGTCTTGTTTATCGTCCTCTGCGGAGCAGGCTTTATGTTCTTCAACGGTACGGCAAGAAAAGCGGCGGTATCGCTTAAATATTCACTTTCGGGTGTTGTATTGATAGCAGTATTGATTCTCGGTCTGCATTTCGATGTTTTCGGATATTCCTCTAAAACACCCGATATTTCGGAGATAGAATCGGTTCGAATGAGCTGGAAATGCGACGGCGACTACTTTACGGGCAAGGGAACGTCGGGCTTTGAAAGCTTATTGCAGGCAACCTACGTTGATTTCGAAAACTTCCCGGAGCTTACCGAAGAAGCCGACGTAAAGAAAGCCATCGAAGTGCACAAAATGATAATTGAAGACGGCTCACGTGAAGCAACGGGATATGACTTAGAAAACTATTCCGATACGGTCGTCAATACCGATTACCATATCGTCTACAAGCTCAAAGACGGAACAGAGATGGTACGTTTTTACAGACAGATGAAGCTTTCAACGCTTTTCAAAACCTATGCTATGGAAGAAACTGCTCCGTATAAAGAGGTTTTGGAGAATAATCTTGTAAACCCATACAACCTCGGCTTTCATGAATATGAAAATTCCACATTTGCGCTTTCGGATAATATGCTTTCCAACGCAGTTCCGATAGAACTGACTGCCGAAGAAAAGACAGAGCTTATCAATGCTCTTGCCACCGACAAGGCAGACGAGAGCTTTGAAGAACGCTACCACCCCGAAAAAGAATGTGTCGGCGTGCTTTGGCGTTCCTTCCAAGACGACGGCGTTAAAATACGTACGGGCAGTATGGTATTGATATACGAGCAGGATAAAAATACGCTTGATTGGCTTGAAGAGAAAGATTTTACAAACGCGTTTTCGGCGGATTATACCGTAAAATCAATAGAGATATTCAAGCTTAACTATTACGTTAATGAATTCGTAAGCGAAATGGCGGTGGACAGAATCTATAAGCCTGAATTTAATCAGGATATGTTCATCGGCGCACGCTCGGGTATAAAGGTACGTGACGTTGATGAAAACGAATTCGGTTCTATCCTTCAAAAAACACGCTTGCATTATTTTACGGACAAAGGAAATGAATTCGCCGTTATAACCCTTATCAATAAAAACGGTGAAGAAATAAAGACAACGAAATATCTTGTTGACTGACACACAAAAAAGTGATGCGTTTTTACGGATCACTTTTTTATACGTTTTATTATTAAATATGAAATATATCCGCAGACACTTCCTATTATCGAGCCTGCAAGAACGTCGCTCGGGAAATGGAGATATAAATAAAGCCGTGAAAATGCAATGAGAAGGGCAAGAACAAGCGCAAAAGCACCGTATTTTTTGTTGTTGCAGAATATGGCAACAGAAGCCGCAAACGAAGCCGAGCTGTGCCCCGAAGGGAAGGAAAAATCCGTCGGCTTGTCGGTAATAAGCTTTATGCCTTCCGCAAGGTCAAAAGGACGTGTTCTTGCAATCAACGGCTTTAACGTGATATTTGTCACCACAAGATTAAAAATCAACGCCAAACAAATTGCAGTGCCGATCCTTCTTGTCTTCTTGAAAAACAATAGCGTGACACCCGTTAATATCCAGATCCAGCCTGCATCGCCCAAGAAGGTTATAAATTTCATAACCGAATCAAGCAACGGGCAGGAGAGATATTCTCTTATAAAATCAAGTATTGCAAATTCAAAGCTCATATCAGAAATTAATGCTTTGGCGAATCGTCATAGCACCCTTTTCAAGCGAAACGGTGCCCGTTCTGCATATCTCAAGGATAGTGAAATCACGCATAAGGTCGATAAAATCGTCTATCCTTCTGCTGTCGTCGGTAAGACGCAACACTATTGAATCCTTGGAATAATCAATAGTCGCCGCACCGAAAGCCTCTGCCGCAGTTTTAATCTCGTCACGGTCGTTTATATCGTTCTTCATCTTGATAAGCAAAAGCTCACAGCTGACCGAATTGTCGATAGTAAATTCCTTAATAGAGCAAACGTCGGGAAGCTTGTAAAGCTGGTTGACAAGCTGTTGCTTGCCGTTTTCGTCACCGTCAAACTTAACGGTGATTCTCGAAAATTCGTTAGATTCGGTCTCGCTCACCGTCAACGAGCTTATGTTAAACTGTCTGCGTCTGAACATACTTGTAACTCTGTTCAAAACACCGAATTGGTTTTTAACCAAAACAGCGATAGTATATCTGTTCATCTTAATCTCCTGTTTTTACGATCATTTCGTCAAAGCTTCCGTTTGGGGGAAGCATCGGCAAAACGAACTCGTCTTTGTCTATCTTGCAATCGATAATATAAGGTCCGTTATGGGAAAATGCCTTGTCAAGCGCAGATTCAAGCGTTTGCATATCACAAACACTCTCTCCTTCTGCACCGAAAGCCTTCGCAATGGCAACGAAATCGGATTTTCTGTCAAGCGTTGTGTTTGAATAATGCTTGTTGAAGAACAAGGTCTGCCATTGTCTAACCATTCCGAGAACGCCGTTATTCATAATAACGATAACGATCGGAACGTTATACGTAACCGCCGTTGCAAGCTCCTGAAGTGACATACCAAAGCTTCCGTCACCGCTTATAAGAACGCTTCTCTCGCCCGTACCGAACGCCGCACCGATAGCCGCACCAAGTCCAAAGCCCATAGTGCCCAAACCGCCCGAGGTTAAAAACCTACGGCTCTTTTTGAATACCAAATTCTGAGCCGACCAAATTTGGTGCTGTCCGACGTCGGTGGCAACAGCAGTATTTTCGCCAATGCGTGCGTTGATGGCGGAAATAAGGTTCTTTGGCGTAAGACCTTCACGCTTGTCCGATAGCTTTTCTTCTTCAATCTTTAATGAATCGATCTTCTTCTGCCAATCGGGCAGACTTTTTTTGTTTATAAGAGGTAAGAGCTTTATAAGTGTTTCTTTAAGGTCGCCCCTAAGGGAGATTGCCGAATTGACCGTCTTGTTAAGCTCCGAACCGTCAATGTCAATATGTATTATCTTCGATTTGGGTGCGAATTTATGTCTATTACCCGTCGAACGGTCGTTAAAACGAACGCCGAGAGCAATTATAACGTCGGCATCGTTCATTGCGGTCGTGCAGGCATAATGCCCGTGCATACCCTGCATACCAAGGAAACGGGGGTGGTTGGTCGGTATTGCCGAAAGTCCCATCATCGAACAACCGATAGGGGAATCGAGCTTTTCTGCAAGCTCAAGTAGCTCGTCCTTCGCATCTGACGAAATAATACCGCCGCCGAAATATATAAAGGGTCTGACAGCTTCATTAATACAATCGGCAGATTGCTGAATACGAATCTCTTTTGCGGATTGCTTTTCAATGGGTTCAATAGGGGAGGAAGGGGTGTATTCGCATTTTGCAATCTGAACGTCCTTCGGTACGTCGATAAGCACGGGTCCGGGTCTGCCCGAAACGGCAAGCCTAAATGCTTCTCTTATCGTGTCCGCAAGAGATTCTACCGAATTAACAAAATAGTTGTGCTTTGTAATGGGCAGAGTAATACCCGTTATGTCAATTTCCTGAAAGCTGTCGGTACTGATCTGTGTTGTGGGCACGTTTCCGCAGATTATAACCATGGGTACGGAATCGAGATGCGCCGTCGCAATACCCGTAACAAGGTTCGTAGCGCCGGGGCCCGAAGTAGATATAACAACGCCTGCCTTACCCGTGGCTCTTGCATAACCGTCGGCAGCGTGCGCAGCGCCCTGCTCGTGAGCTGTCAAGATATGCTTAATTTTCGATCTGTGCTTATAAAGACTGTCATAAACGTGAAGGATCTGACCGCCCGGATAACCGAACACGGTGTCTGCACCCTGCTCGATAAGCGTTCTTATTATAATTTCAGCACCCGAAAGTTTCATCATTTTCTCCTTGGTCAATTTTGCTTATAAGGATGAGCAAAGCTTTAAGCAATAATTGCTTTTAAATACGAAAGCACTTTTGTATAGATTTATATTCCCCGAGAACGAGAAGTGTCTTGTCTTGTGTCAAAACGGTATCGGGGGTGATGTTAATATCAAGCTTGCCTTCGGTCTTAATACCCATAATGTTGATGTTGTATTTTTTGCGGATATCAAGCTCTGCGATCGTCAAACCAAACCAATTTTCGGGTATGGTTACTTCAAAAATAGCCTTCGTTTCGTCAATTCTAATATAATCGAGAATATGGTCTGCGGTATAGCGTATCGCAGTCCATCTTGCCGCCTGCTTTTCGGGATAAACGACTTCATCTGCACCGTTGCGAAGAAGAAATTTTTCCTGAACGTCACGCTCCGCACGTGCAACTACGAGTTTTGCGCCAAGCTCTTTCAAGAGCGAGGTGGTCTCAAGCGAGCTTTGAAAATCGTCGCATATCGTAACGATACAAACGTCGAAGTTTTCAATTCCGAGCGAATCGAGAAATTCGGGATTCGTGCTGTCGCCGATCTGTGCGTTCGTAACGATATCGAGAGAATCGTTAACACGTTCTTCGATATTGTCAACAGCGAGCACCTCGTGTCCTAACTGATTTAATTGTGCGGCAACAAGCTTGCCGAATCTGCCAAGACCTATCAATAAAACAGATTTCATTTAACCCACCGTGATCCTTTCCTGAGGTAATTTAGAAAGCTTTTTGTTATGTCCCGACAAAGCGGCGTATATAACAGTAAGTCCGCCGACTCTTCCGAGGAACATGAATAAAATCAATACGAGTCTCGAAACAGTACCAAGTGTCGGAGTTAATCCAAGCGAAAGACCGACCGTACCGACTGCAGATGCAGTTTCATATATACAAGTTGTTATGGGTAGACCTTCAGCGATACTAATTACGACTGCACCGCCTAAAAACAGAGTGATATACAAAATTAATATAGCCGATGCGTTTTTAATTGCCGAAGGCTCAATTCTTCTGCCGAACATTTCGGGGTCTTCCTTGCGTTTGAATACCGAAGCGGCGTTTGCAAACAATACTGCGAGCGTTGTTGTTTTCATACCGCCTGCCGTAGATCCGGGCGAACCGCCGATAAGCATAAGGGCGATAAGAAAGGTTCTTCCGGCACCGGTCATCAAATTATGGTCTGTTGTGTTGAATCCTGCCGTTCTCGGTGTTACTGCCTGGAAAAGCGAAGCAAGTATGCGTTCCTTTGCAGCGAGATCGGAATATTCAAAAATATAAAAATAAACGGCAGGGAACAGAATGAGAATAAATGACGTAAGAAGAATGACCTTGCTTTGCATTCTGTAGCGGCGGACACGGAACTTGTTAGTCCTAATATCTTCCCACGTGAGAAAACCGATACCGCCGGCAACTATCAAAAATACGATCGATAAAACCAGCAACGGGTTTCCCATATATCCCGTCAAAGAGGAAAAAGGATTTTCGGGTGTTCCCAAAATATCAAAGCCGGCGTTGCAGAATGCAGAAATAGAATGGAAGAAGGAATACCAGATCCCCTTCAAACCAAATTCCGTGCAAAAAACGGGCATCAAAAGCAAAGCACCGATAAATTCGATCGAAAAGGTAACCGTAAGGATAAATCTCGTAAGCTTTGCAACACCGCCGACTTTATGTGCGGCTACTGCTTCCTGCATCGTACTTCTTTGCGAAAGCGAGATCTTCTTTTTGGAAAGCATCGCCAAAGATGCAGCAACGGTAACAACACCCAAACCGCCGATCTGTATAAGCAGTAATATTACCGATTGCCCGAATACCGACCAATACGATCCCGTATCACGTACCACCAATCCCGTTACGCATACCGCTGAGGTCGAGGTAAAAACGGCATCGCTGAAAGGAGTAACTTCACCGCTTTGCGATGAAACGGGAAGCATAAGTATCAAAGCACCGATAAGTATGACCGCCGCAAAACCTATGAATATTATCTGAAATGGACTAAGCCTTTTTTTGATACTGAAAGAATTCATATAAAAGTTCCTCTGTAAACATAAACATATTTTATGTCTTTGACGTTAGTATAACATATTTTCATACCCTTCGTAAATAGTTTAACGCAAATATATTAGCTTTTTGCACTTTTAAAATTCAAAAAGAGGCTGTTTTCAAAGAAAAAGCCTCTTATAAATCAAAAAGTATCGTAGAAAACAACTTCGTCAATAGGACGGACCTTCGAATGAAGCTCAAGCGGTCTGCTTTCCTTGTGAGGATAACCCATAACGAGCAAGGCAAGCGGTTCGATATTTTCGGGTATGTTAAATTCCAAACGTACGGCAAACGGGTCAAAATGCATTACCCAACAAGACCCAACACCAAGCGAATGTGCCATTAACATCAGATGTGTTGTAACAATACTTGCATCGACAGGGGCAGACAAAGCACCGTCGTATTTCCTAACCCAAGATTCGTCCTTGTTATAGCATATAAGCATAGCGGTGGGTGCATCAAAATGACATTTAGTGCATTTCTTAAGCTTCTCTATAGCTTCATCGTTGTTCAATACAAGGATCCTCTGCGGTTGGTAATTACAGCCCGTCGGCGCAATGTGACCGCATTCCAATATTTTGTCAATGATTTCCTTTTCCAGATGTCTGCTTTCGAATTTTCTGACCGAATATCTGTCACGGGCGAATTCCAAAAAATCCATATTATTTCTCCTGTTATTGCTCGTTTCCGTATATGTTTTCCAACTGCTTGTTGACACGTTCTGCCAACCGTTCGGTGATGATTGCAGTGGATTCTATATGCACCTTTCCGTCACC
>JAFVXP010000099.1 GCA_017501055.1 Clostridia bacterium
GTACCCTTTATGCCGACTATATCACCGATGTCAAACTTCTTAAAGCCTGCATATTCGTCAACACCGACGTTGTCACGTGCAACGTAGCTTTGTATCGTACCCTGAAGGTCCTGAACGTGGCAGAACGATGCCTTGCCCATAATACGCTTGGACATAAGTCTGCCTGCAATAGAAACCTCTTTTTCTTCAAGAGATTCAAAGTTTGCCTTTATTTCTTCGCTGTGATGAGTAACGTCGTATTTTGTAATAACGAAAGGATCCTTGCCTTCCGCGCGGAGATCGGAAAGCTTCTGACGGCGTACAGCCAAAAGGTCGCCGAGATTAACTTCCTGAGAAGGGGTGTTGTTAGTCTGTTCGTTCATTTTATCTACCTTTGGATTATTTCGAAATGTTGGTTATCGTGTATTTTACAATACCCATAGGAGTTTCAACGTTGATGCTGTCACCCTTCTTCTGACCGATAAGAGCCTTGCCGAGGGGGCTGTCGTCGCTTATGAGGAACATCATAGGATCTGCTTCAGCGGTGGAAACGATCTTATATTCGGTTTCTTCTTCATCGTCGATATTGTGAACGGTAACCTTGTTACCAACGTTGACCTTGTCCGTGCCAAGCTCGGAATCGTCAAGAACTATTGCGTTTTCAAGAGTTTCTTCAAGATGAGCGATCTTGCCTTCGATTTCAGCCTGCTCGTTTTTAGCTTCATCGTATTCGCTGTTTTCCGAAAGGTCGCCGTATGCTCTTGCCTTTTGAATAGCCTGAGCAACTTCCTTTCTCTTAACTGTTTTGAGGTGTTCAAGCTCCTGCTGAAGCTTGCTGAGACCTTCGTGAGAAACGATAATCTGTTTTGCCATTGGTGGTTTTCTCCCTTTATATGTTTTAACTGTTTAATACTTCTATTGCTTTTTGTAATTGTGTGTCTTCTTCTTTGGGCATTTTGAAGAATCGGTTTTCCCATTCTTCCTTTAGATCCACTTCAAAATCCGGCTTTATGCCGATCTTGTCATAGCTGACGTTTTTAGGCGGGTTGTAGAATGCCGTTGAAAGCTTGATTGCGCTTCCGTCGGAAACAGAGAACGTAGTTTGCAAGGTGCCTTTTCCGAACGTAGTTTTGCCGACTATCTTTGCGAGATCGTAATCACGCAACGCAGCGGTGAAAAGCTCTGCCGCCGAAGCCGTTCCGTCGTTACAAAGTACGATCATAGGCGCTTTGATGCAGTTTGCGTCCGAATCGACGGTGGAAATATTGCCGTTTTTATCGACCATATTTATTATCGGACCTTCGGGGAGGAGCAGATCAAGCACTCCTGCGATCTCGTCAAGATATCCGCCGCCGTTGTTGCGCACGTCAAAAATAAATTTGTCGCAACCATCGCTTTGCGCTTTTGCAATCTTTTTTGTGAATTCTTCGGAAACCGTTGTTCCGGAGAAGGAAAGTATCCTTATAAATGCGATATTGTTGTCGAGCTTTTCATAAAGAACGTTCTCGCTGTCAACCTTTTGACGCTTGATCTTAAGAGCAATGGTTTCTTCACCACGCAGAACCTTGACAGAAACCTCGGTTCCTGCTTCGCCGGGTATCGCATCGATGATCTTATAATAATTTTCTTCGCTTGCTTCAATACCTTCGGCTTCGATTATAACGTCACCCGTCTGTATGCCTGCCTTTTCGGCAGGAGAATCGGGCATCGTTCCGAAAATATAAACACCGTGAGTATCAATATCGTACGTTGCGTGCACGCCGATACCAACGAAATTGCCCTTTCCGGAATCTATCATAGCGGCATATTCTTCCGCAGTAAGATAGAGTGAATAATCGTCGCCAAGTGATTGAACGACCGCTTTGTAGATCATCTCCCAAGAAAGATCCTCGTCATAATTATGAATGTAAGAACCTTCGATCCTACCCAATAACTGCGATAATTTCTCGTATTTATCGGCATCGCTTGCGGAAATGAATCCGTCTTCGGTCTTTGTTCCGTTTTCGCTTCGAATTTGGTTTATTCTTTCTTTTTCAAGAACCGAACGGTACGAGCTGACGCCGAGAGCCGTCGTAATACAAACCAAAATCGAAATAACGATACAAGCAAAAGGAGTTATTCTCTTTTTGAACATTAAAAGCCTTCTTTTAGGTAATTAGTTTCTCTTCGTATAATATCCGTCGGGCAGATATTTGTTCGGGTTAGCGTAATTTCCGCCGAGAGCTGTTGAGATGTTGGTATCAACAACGCCGAAGTGGAGGTGGTAGCCTGTCGATCTGCCTGTTGTGCCGACGTATGCAATAACCTGACCTGCTTTTACGGAATCGCCAACCTTAACTTCGTAAGTGGGACGGGAAGAGGTTCCGTTATCACAGTGGGCATAAAGCGAGGAAATACCGTTACCGTGATAGATGATAACGCAGTTGCCGTAACCGCTGTACCAAGAAGCTCTGGTAACCACACCTGCCTTAACGGCAACGATGGGAGTACCTCTCGAGCAGGCAATATCGATACCCTTGTGATATTCGGTGTTGGGCTTTCCGAAGGGATCGCCACGCCAACCGTATTGGCTGGTTACACGGTAACTGGAGGTTTTGACGGGCCAAATGAACGTTGCGTTGGAGTTGAAGATCTCCTTACGCTCGTTTTCAAGCTTTTTGATCTTTGCCTTGACTTCCTGAACCTTTGCGTTTTTGTCCTTGTATTTCTTTTCAAGCTCGTTTGCGTCAAGATTAAGCTCGCTTGCTATGGTCTTGTATTCTTCGATCTTGGTTTCAAGCTCGGTTTTCGATTTGTTAAGTCCGGACAGATATTCGCTGTATTTTGCCTGAGTCTGCGCAAGCTCTTCTTCAAGAACTTTTAGGTCTGCCAGGGAAACCTCGATCTCTTTGATAAGATCGTTTGCGGCGTTCATAATATCGTTAAAGTTGTCACGCCTTGTGAGGTAATCCGAAAAGTTTTCAGCAGAAAACAAAAGTTCAAATGCGTTTGTTTCGCTGTTTTCGTATATGAACTGCATAAGCTTTTTATACATCGAAACACGGTAGTCATAGTCTTCCTTGACGACGGCGATGTCGGAAATAACCTTTGCACGCTTTTCGTCGTAGGATTCCATAATTGCCGTATTAACCTCGATGTCAGTCTCCAAAAGGTCGATCTCCGCCTGGTATTGAGCCATAAGCTTTGCAGTCTGGCCCGATTTACCTTCAAGCTCCGATATGTTCTTGCTTATAGATGAAAGCTCGGATTGGAGGGAGGACAAAAGAGCTTTGTATTCGTTAAGTTCTTTTTCAACGTCAAAGAGTGTTCTTGCTTCAACCGTTTCCGTGGGTGCTTCGTTGGAAACAAAGCCAAACACCATAACAGCGCAAACGAGAAGAGATAAAACACTTTTTAAAACTTTTTTCATAATGAATTTCTCCTAGGCCTTGAGGTACTTCTTAAGCGAGATGCTCGAGGAAATAATACCTGCAAAAAGACCGATAGCAGCAAATCCGATAGCGATAACAGGTGCATATTCCCAGAAGGAAACGGAAATAATTCCCATTTCTCCCGTTGCACCGGTTGCCGAAGCAATAATATCTCTCAAGAGATATTCGTAAAGATAGAATTCAATACCAAAGGATATTGCCGCAGATAAAATACCGATAATAATACCTTCAACAAGGAAGGGCATACGGATAAAGTTCTTCGTTGCACCGCAAAGACGCATAAACGTAATTTCGTGTCTGCGTGCAAATACACCAAGCTTTATGGTGTTCATAATAACGAAGAGCGAAATCAAAAGGAAGATAGCCATAAGCCAGATACCCGCAAAATAAAGGGTGTTCTTAATGCTCATTACGTTTCCGTAAAGCTGGATATGGTCTTTAATATCTTCGGTGGGAATAGTGTCGTTAACGCTTGCATCGTCAAGCTCGATAGCGTCGATTCTGCTCTTGACCTTCGTAACCTCGTCGAAATCCGAAAGGTTTTTGAAGGTTATGCGGTAGCTTGCACGGAGAGGGTTGTCCTCAACCGAGTTTGTAATGCCGTCGTTATCGCCTTCGTCGTGACCGTGCTCAACGTCAAATTCAAAGATCGCTTTGATCCATTCCTCGTCATACATCTGAAGCATAATTTCCAAATGCTCGTCGGAGGAAACAAACTTGAAGTTTTCACTCTTGGGAACGTTTTGGTCTGCAGACCATTGATCCTTTGTCCAATCGATAATAGGCGATTCATCGCATATTGTCGCAAGCTTCTGACCGATCTCAACGATCTCTTTTTCGCCGTAATCCTTGTCAAGCATAATTTCGATAACGTTGAGGTTATCGATAGCGTTAAAGTTGCGGTCGATAGTGTCGATGACGAGATAGAACGTACCGACGAGAATCATACACGCAACAAGGACAAGCAGAGAAGCCGTCGTCATAACGCTGTTACGGAAAATACCCTTAAAGCCTTGGGCTATATTGTAAAAGAATACGCTTGGTTTCATACGTTAAAACCTCCGATCTTGTCGGAAACAACGTGCCCGTTTTCCAATTTAACAACACGCTTGTTGTAATTCTTAACGATCTGGTCGTCGTGGGTGATAACAAGAACGGTTTTGCCAAGCTTGTTAATTTTAATAAGAAGCTCCATAATACCTTCGGTCATTTCCGTGTCGATATTACCGGTAGGCTCGTCCGCAATAACAATGTCGGGATTGTTTACGATAGCTCTTGCGAAAGCAACTCTCTGCTGTTCACCGCCGGAGAGCTCGTTAGGGAAGGAATCACTCTTGTGGCCCACGCCCACCATATCGAGAAATACGGGAACACGCTTTTTAATAAGAGAGGGCTTTGCGCCGATAACTCTCATGGCGAAAGCGACGTTTTCATAGACCGTCATATTGTTAAACAATTTAAAATCCTGGAAGAACATACCCATGGTACGTCTTAACTTCGGAATTCTCCACGAGCGTATCTTATGAAGTTTGAAACCGTTAACTTCAAGCTTACCGTCGGCAAGCTTTTCTTCGCATATAAGAAGCTTTGTAAGAGTTGTTTTACCTGCGCCGTTTCCGCCGACAAGGAAAACAAATTCACCTTCTTTAATATCAAGCGAAACGTTGTTCAAAGCCAAATTGCCGTTGCCGTAAGCCATCGAAACGTTTTCAAACTTGATTATATCACGTTTTTCTTGCATATTTTGTTCGTTCATGTCAATTACCTATTAATAAATAGAGGGCTTGTTGATAAGATATTTCTTGACCATCAAAGCAACCTTAAACGTAATTGCGTGTTCAAATTCACGAAGGTCAAGACCTGTAAGCTTCTTGATCTTTTCAAGACGGTACACAAGAGTGTTTCTGTGTACAAAAAGCTTTCTCGAGGTCTCGGAAACGTTAAGGTTGTTGTCAAAGAAAGCGTGAATGGTCTGGAGAGTTTCTCTGTCAAGGCTTTCAAGCGAACCACGCTTGAAAACTTCCTGAAGGAACTTTTCACAAAGCGTTGTGGGA
>JAFVXP010000100.1 GCA_017501055.1 Clostridia bacterium
CCGTCTGCACGGTGAACGTATCGATTACGTCACCCAGCTTTCACGTATTATCCAATCGACCTTCGACAGGGGCGGAAACGTTATAATCCCCTCGTTTGCGATAGGCAGAACGCAGGAGCTTCTCTATCTTATCCGTATTATTAAGGAACGCAACCTTATTCAGCGTCACGGCGATTTCCCCGTCTACGTTGACAGCCCCCTTGCTATCGAAGCAACCGAGATATACAGCAGTAATCTGCTTGATTATTTTGACGACGAAACGCTTGACCTTCTTAACAAGGGCATTAACCCTATAAAATTCGACAACCTCCGTCTTTCGGTCACAAGTGAGGATTCGGTTGCGATAAACCGTGACAATTCGCCGAAAGTTATCATCTCTGCCAGCGGTATGTGCGAAGCAGGCCGTATCCGCCATCATCTTAAGCACAATCTTTGGAGAGAGGATTCCACCGTTCTTTTTGTTGGTTATCAATCGGAAGGAACGCTTGGCAGAATCATCACCGACGGCGCAAAAAGAGTTACGCTTTTCGGCGAAGAGATTCGCATAAAGGCAAGGATCGAGCGTTTGGAAGGTATAAGCAGTCATGCCGACCGTGATATGCTTCTAAACTGGCTTGACGGGTTTGAAGCAAAGCCGAGCATGGTATTTGTAAATCACGGCTCCGATGAGGTATGTGACGAGTTTGCAAAAACCGTTGAGGAAAGCCTTGTTATCCGTGCAACTGCGCCCTATAACGGTGCAGAATACGACCTTATCACGGGTGTTTGTCTTGAAAAGGGCAACACCGAGCGTATTGTTAAGATACATAAGGGTGCAAGCAAGACCCGTGAATCCTCTGCGTTTAAACAGCTTCTCTCCGCAGGAAGAAGACTTATGGGCATTATCGACGGTTACAGAGAACGTTCAAATAAGGATATCGGAAAGTTTGCTAATCAGATCAACTCCCTCTGCGACAAGTGGGAAAGGTGATGCTTTGTATTTCGGGTAAGACCGAAAAATCCGTTTTTTAATTTTGCGGTGTAGGTAATAATTTAATTTTAAGGTTGTCACCGCAAGGGAATTGGATTTTATAGGTAGAAATCCTTCGGATTTCATTATATCGGATTTTTCTATTGCGCTTTGCAACTCGGGCAGTAGATTTCTACAGCCTTTCGTTGCAAAATCGCAATTCTTCCTCCGAACTACTTCGCATCATTCCTCGACTTCAGCGAAGAACGCAGAACACGCAAAAAAAGCTTTTTATAAATAATAGTTTAGATTATAAGGTAAATAAAACGGACTCACTCGAGTCCGTTTTATTGTTGTATTTTTGCGTTATGAACGAACAGAACCTCTCGCAGTAGTTCGGGGTCCCCGCAAAACTTGTTTTGTGGGGTATCTTCTTCTACAGCTTCGGGTTCTGTTCGTCCATTCTGCGTCATTCTGCTACGCGCTTTTTGCCTTAATCGCAATTCTTCCTCCGAACTACTTCGCATCATTCCTCGACTTAAGCGGAGAACGCACAAAATATTAGTAATAAAAGGGCATCTTTTCGATGTCTTTTGTTTTTGTTTTCGGGCAAATCTTTATTTAATCTTACGTCTGTGAAATAGCAAAGAATCTTGAATTGTAGGGA
>JAFVXP010000101.1 GCA_017501055.1 Clostridia bacterium
AAAGGTGGCGAGCCCAAAGAGAACGGCGGTAATTTGGTTTATTGCTACGATTATATTAATATAGCGAACAAAAATGTTGCAAATAAATTGCTTGCTAATTCTATAGGTGGTTTGTATTCTTTGATTGCTGTTCATAACGGTATTGCGTTGGATATTGATTCAGTAGGTAGCAGCGTGCCTGCTGCCGAATCGAGAAGATATCTTATAATTCCTCCCAAGAAGGAAGCTAAGTTTCTCGAAATTGCTCGTTACAACGAAATTAAACTTGTAAAAGCCGGGGAGATAATTACCGAAAACAAGATATATCTTTCGAGAAACAATGAAATTATCGCAACGGTGGATAAAGGATTGATTAATTCCGACGATGCGCTTTCCGTTGCTATAAATGAATCGCACTATTCTTCGTTCATCGCAGGATATAATGCCGTATGCTCGCTTGCCCCTTGCAACTGCATAAGTGTAAACAATCTTGTGCGTTTCGGTCTCGGTGGTGATATTGCTTCGATATGTGCAAGAGCACTTGGCATTTACAGTGCTCTTACCTATTTGAAGCTTTTGCCCTTGCGTATGGTATACACCAATGAAGCCACGGTTTCGGTAGCCGTGTCGCGCCCGAATATTGCAGACGGCGACTATTTGTATATGCTTAAATTACGCAATGACCAAAACGGTCTACCCGATAAAGTGCATTACGGGCAATTATATTACTATCTTGGCGAAAAGAAAAAAATGAATATAATAAAAGATGTTCTCCCTATAAGAGAGAACATCGGAAGAGTTATTAACCGTTTATCAAGAGCCGATCTTGAATACGTTCAGCTTGCGCAGGTGCCGGATAACTGCTTTGGTGTCATAGTTAGCGTGGGCAGGGGAGAATCGGTTAACGGTGTGAAATTAGGCTATTTTAAAGGTATTCAATAATTTCGCCGATACCGTTAAGTATTATATCGGGTGCGTTGCTTTCGTTTATATCGTCGATTTTGGTTTCGCCGCTCAACACAAGAACAGACATTAATCCGTTGTTTTTGCCGAGCGCGATATCGGTGTAAAGTCTATCGCCTACGATTGCTGTTTTTTCAAAAGGAACACCGAACAAATCGGATATCATATCGGCGGTTTCTTTATAAGGTTTTCCGAAGTATTTAGGCTCGACGTTTGTTGATGCGGTGATTAATGCAGCAATGGCGCCGCTATCGGGAATGAATCCGTTTTCGGTGGGGCAGTTAAAGTCGGGATGTGTGCAGAAAAATTCTGCGCCGTTTCGTATAAGGTCGCACGCTGTTACAAGCTTTTCGTATGTGAGAGTCGTGTCAAACGAGCTGACTACTATGTCTGCATTTTCAGATATTTCTACATTCGATTCTGCGAAGGATTGATGTAATGCCGGAGTACCGACGAGATATACGGGCTTGCCCGTGCGATACTTTTTAAGGTATTCTATGGTAACGTCTCCGGCGGTGACGACATCTTCGCGCGTTGCGCCGAATCCCATACGATTTAACTTATCGACATAGTTGGCGGGATTTTTAGAAGCGTTATTTGTGAAGAAAACAACCTTTTTGCCCTTGGCTCTTGCGGTGTGCACGAATTCGATGGCGCCGGGTAGGATTTTTTCACCAAGGTATATGGTGCCGTCCATATCCAGCACGAATAAGTCTATATTTCTTAATTCGTTTTTGTTCATAAAGTATTATCCTTTCGATTTATATAATAACATTATACTTAAAATAATCAATAATTCAAGAGGCGGTTAAGGTTATGGGTGGAAAATATTGTATAAGCGTTGATCTTGAAGGTCTTGCGTGCGTTGTAGGTAGCTACGGTCAAGGCTTGGCTGACGGAACGAAGAATTATAGCTTTGCCGCGATGCAGGGCACGAATGAAGCGGCTTCTGCGGCAAAGGCATTGTTTGACAGCGGGGCCGATGAAGTGGTAATATGGGATTGTCACGGAACGGGATTGAATCTTGATTACAATGTTTTTGACCCGAGATGCAAATTTATAATAGGTGCGGGAAGTCGAAAGCGTTTTCCCGGTATAGACGAAAGCTTTGACGGGGTTTTGTTTATCGGTTATCACGCATATGACGTTCCAAACGCAACGCTTTCACACGTTTATTCTTCGTCTACCTTTACATCGCACAAGATTAACGGTGAAGAGGTCGGAGAATTGCAAATGGATGCGGCTATAGCCGGTAAAAGAGGCGTAAAAACGATTTTTGTATCGTCTGATGATATTTGTGTTTCCCAAGCCAAAAACAGTTTTCCTTGGGCGAAAAGCGTAGTTACCAAGCAAGCACTTGCTTGGAACAGCTGCATCAGTAAACACCCCAAGGCAGTATG
>JAFVXP010000102.1 GCA_017501055.1 Clostridia bacterium
TACGCAGTCAAAAGATTCTTCAGCACACTTAGCATATTCACCACGTTGTGCGTAAGCAATATATTGCATAACGTTTAAACCTTGCGTGCAGGCTTTCGTGCAGGCGTTACAACCGATACAAGCGTAAATTTCGGGATAGAGCTGCATCATAACAGCTTCGGAAGTAGAAACAGTGTTTATATCGTAAACCTGTTTAACAAGGGGAAAGAAGGGGAGAGTTGCAATATACATATTGTCTTCAACCTTCGTCTGACAAGCAAGACAAGCCTTAAGCTCTTTGTCACCCTTGATTCTGTAAATGGTAGCGCAGGCACCGCAAAAACCGTTTCTGCAGCCACAGCCTCTAACGAGCTGATAGCCTGCGTATTCCATTGCATTCATAATTGTCAAGTTGCTCGGAACAGAATATTTTTTTCCGAACAAAAATATATTTACCATATTTTCCATTGAAAATCTCCTTATGATTGATAGGAAACCTAATTGTCAACGATTAATATTCATCGGGAAGCTCGTCAAGCTCGTCAAAACGGAACACAGGTCCGTCTTTGCATACGTATTTTGAACCGACGTTGCATCTGCCGCATTTACCGACACCGCATTTCATCTTAAGTTCAAGAGTGGTATACATCTGAGTTTTTTCAAAACCGAGCGAGCGCAAGCCTTCCAAGGTGAATTTTATCATAATGGGAGGTCCGCAAAGAACGGCAGTCTTGTTAGTATCAAAACCAAGCTCTTTAACGTAATTGGGGACAAAACCAACGTGACCGTCCCAATTTTCCTGTTCTCTGTCAATCGTAAGATGGACATTGATTCCTTCATCGGTTGCCCATTCTTCGATAATTTCTCTGTATTGGAGAAGGTCTTCCTTGCTTCTGGAGCCGTAAACAATATCGATCGTACCGTATTTGCTGCGATAATGACGGCAATAGTTGATGACCGAGCGAAGCGGAGCAAGACCAACACCGCCTGCTATAAACAGAAGGTTCTTGCCGACAAATTCGTCGTCAACGGGGAACGGGTTTCCGTAAGGACCACGAATGGTTATCTGCTGACCGACCTCTGCTTGATGAAGCCATTCGGTAACGCAACCGCATTTCTTAATGGAAAATTCCATATATTCGGTATTCGTGGGGGAAGAAGTGATAGAAAACATTGCTTCTCCGACACCGGGAATAGAAAGCATGGCACATTGACCGGGTCTGTGGTCAAAAGCCTTTTTTCCATCAGGAGTAACAACACGGAAGGTTTTAATATCGGGTGTATCGAGTCTTACGTCGGTGATAACGCCGATAACGGGAATAAGTGTTTCGGGACGTGTGTTCATCAGTCGTTACCTCCTAAAGTTTTCATGACTTTTACGATATTCATGGAAATCGGACATTTAGATACGCATCTACCGCAGCCTGCACAACCGAAAATACCGTCGTTGTTTGCAGGATAATAAACCAATTTGTGCATAAAACGCTGACGGAAACGTTCAACCTGGCTCAAACGGTTGTTGCCGTGAGCCATTTTTGTAAAGTCGGAATACATACAAGAATCCCAACAGCGATAACGAATAACCTGATTACCGGTATTGAAATCTTTTATGTCATAGCATTGGCAGGTGGGGCAGACAAAGGTACAAGTACCGCAACCAAGACAAGATTCCGAAAGAGTTTTCCATTCGGGTCTGTCAAAAAGTGCGTCTGTCTTGTCACCGCCGAAACCGTCGGTATTAAGGTTTGCCAAGGGAAGCTTATTAAGAATAGCTTCGGTCTTTGCTTTTTGTTCGTTAACTGCTTCGTCTCCGCATTCTTCGAGATTCAATTTGGAAAGCAATTCTCTACCTCTGTCGGTGTTTGCGCTCCAATAAAGCGAATCCTCTGTTTTCCAAACGGTAATATCACCACCGGGATTAGTTGCATCAATGTCGAAAGTCTTGCAGAAACAGGTTTCGGAAGGCTTTGTACATGCAACGGAAATTATAATTCCGTGTTCTCTGCGGTTTGCGTAATAGCTGTCGCAGGGATCAACGAGAAATACTCTGTCGAGAATATCAAAACTTCTAACGTCGCAAGCACGAACACCGAAAACAACAAAATCTTCGGATTCTTCACGAATGTCATTAATTTCAATATTCTTACCTTCCGTTTTGAAGGCCATCATATCTTCAACCTGAGGGAAGAAGAAATCCTTGGGGCTCTTAACGGTGTTAAGAGAATTGCTCCAGACAACACCGTTTTCCCATTTTGTGTATACTGCGTTGCCGTCTTTGTTGTCGGAAGGGAGATAAAGAGTTGCATTTTCGGCAATCTTTGCAAAAATTTCGTTTATTGAATTGAGAGAACTTTTAAACATCAGCCGTTCCTCCCTTCAAAAATATCAGAGGGTTCGACGTCTTCGGTGGTGTAGTCAACGAGAGGTGCTCTCGAACCTACTTCGGCGCCTGCCTGATATTCACCGTAGAAATTATCAATATCCTTGATGAATTTTCTGTTAAGAAGATGAAGCGGAATGTCCTGAGGACAAACTCTCGAGCATTCACCGCAGTCGGTACAACGTCCTGCAACGTGGAATGCACGGATTATGTGGAACATCTTTTCTTCAAAGCTGTTAGCGGGAGCCTTGTTTTCAACACCGGATTTGGGGTTGTCAAACACACATTTTTCACAGGTGCAAGCAGGGCAGACGTCTCTGCAAGCGTTGCAACGGATGCATTTGGAAAGCTCGCTCTGCCAGAATTCAAATCTTTCGTCGGGAGTCATTTTTTCAAGCTTTTCAACTTCATCAAATCTTCCCGATTCGATAATTTCGCCTTCTTCGCCGATAAGCTCGTCAAAGGCTACGTGTTTTTTGCTCTTGCAATTAATGCAACGTTCGGAAAGAACGGATTTTGCATCAATTACAATGGGAGCATCTTCGTAAACGGTGTTAACGAGGATATTGTCTCCGTCAAAATCAATGGAGGAGATACCTTCACCGCAGATCTTTTTAACCTTGCTTATATCAGCCATACCTTCGCAAGGGATACCGACAGCATAAACATTATCACGGTCGAATCTGTGTTCGGTAAGAAGCTGATTAAAGCTGTAAGTATCGCAAGGCTTAAGAAAAACAAGAATTTTGCCTTCAAGCTTGCGTGTTTTTTGAACTAAATATTTTGAAAAGTTTGCACCGCAAAAATCGTTCCAAACAAAATTGTTTTCAATATCTTCCTTTTCGGAAAATACAGAAGGGGTAATGTCATAATCAAATTCACCCTTGCGCCAACCGAGAACGTGAGAAACGTTACCGTCTTCAAGAAGTGAGATAGCTTTGGAGACCAAAACGTCACGGGTTATTTTTTGCATCTTAGGTCCTCCAATCTCTTGTTTTTGCCGAGAGCAACAACTTTTTCGGCAAAATCATTCATTGTTGCCGCAAATTTAGCGCCTTCTGCAGCGGATACCCATTCAACACGGGTGCGTTCTCTTTCAATACCGAGATAGTCGAGCATAGAGAAGAGAAGCGACATTCTGCGTCTTGTGTAATAGTTACCCGAGGTATAGTGGCAGTCACCGGGGTGGCAACCGCAAAGGATAACTCCGTCTGCGCCCTTTTGGAAAGCACGAAGGATAAAGGTAGGATTAACTCTGCAAGAGCACGGAACACGAATTATTTTTACGTCGGCAGGGTAGTTCAAACGGTTGTTACCTGCAAGGTCAGCACCCGCATAAGAACACCAGTTACAGCAAAAAGCAACGATCAAAGGCTTATATTCGTTTACTTGCATATTGCGTCTACCTCCGCTATAATTTGTTCGTTTGTAAATCCTTTAAGATTCATTGCACCGGAAGGACAAGCAACGGTACAGCAACCGCAACCCTGACAAACAGCGGGGTTGACCTTTGCAATACGGCGGATTGCCGTAGTTCTGTCGGGCATACGGAATTCTTTGTCTTCGTAAGTGATTGCACCGTAAGGACAAACTCTTTCGCAGGAAGAACAGCCGTTACACATCATTTCGTCGGAATGTGCGACGCAGGGGTTGCCCACAAGCTTTTCTTTTGCGAGAAGTCCGATAACCTTCGCTGCGGCAGCACCTGCCTGAGAAACGGTTTCGGGAATATCTTTAGGACCTTGGCACGCACCGGAAAGGAACACACCTGCCGTGGGACTTTCCACAGGACGAAGCTTAGGATGGGCTTCTGTAAAGAAGTCATTGGTATCCATACTTGCAGTCAGCATGGTTGCAAGAGGACGTGCGGTTTTGTCAGGCTCGA
>JAFVXP010000103.1 GCA_017501055.1 Clostridia bacterium
ACACCTGCAAGGCTCTTAATCAGCTTGGCTTTGACGTCACCTTGGAGGAAGCGTTCGCTATCGCTCCCTCGGGAATAATCGGCAGAGCCCATTTTGCAAGACTTCTTGCCGAAAAAGGATATACCAAAAGCGTTAAAGAAGGCTTTGATAAATACCTTGCCAACGGCAAGCCTGCCTACGACGGAACACAGTATTTAGATGATAAATCAGCCGTCGAACTTATTAATTCAATCGGCGGAGTCAGCTTTGTTGCCCACCCGCATCTCATAAGACTTGAGGACGATGCGCTTGAAAAACTCTTGTTAAGACTCAAATCCTACGGTCTTTGCGGAATTGAAGGCTATTATAACGAATATACTCCCGAAATGCAGGAAAAGTACCAAAGCCTTGCCCGTAAGCTCGGCTTGGAAATATGCGGCGGCACGGACTTCCATGCAAAAATGAAACCGCATATAGAGATCGGAATAGGTCAAGGCGATATGAAAATACCCTATTCCGTACTTCAAAATATAAAAAATATTCTAAACATTAAAGGTTAATACTTTATGGAAATTCTCAAAAAATGCCTTGCGTTGTTCAAAACGTTTTTCAAGATAGGTGCGTTTACAATAGGCGGTGGATATGCAATGCTTCCGCTTATTCAGCACGAGGTTGCCGAAAAACGCAAATGGATAGAAGAATCGGATATGCTCGATATCGTCGCAATAGCCGAATCAACTCCCGGTCCGATAGCAATAAATACCGCAACCTTCGTCGGTACAAAAACCTGTGGTTTTTGGGGAGCATTTTCCGCAACGCTTGGAACAGTCCTTCCGTCCTTCATAATCATCTCAACGCTTTCCTATGTTTTAGAGGTGTTGCTCGATTACGAAATTGTAAAATTCGCATTTAACGGTATCCGTGCAGGTGTTATTGCATTGATAGTTAAAGCACTTTGGGGTATGGCGAAGAAATGCCCTTGGAATATCCTTGCGTATATAATTGCTTCAATTGCTTTTGTTTTGGCAACGTTCACGGGCATTAACGTTCTATATTTAATATTAGGCGGTGCATTGGTGGGACTCTTTGCGGGCATCATCTCGAAAAGGGAGGTAAATAAATGATTTATCTCAACCTTTTTTTAACCTTCCTAAAGATAGGTGCATTCACCTTCGGCGGCGGATATGCAATGTTGCCTCTTATGAAACAAGAAGTCCTTCTTAATGCTTGGATGAGCGAAGAACAGCTTCTAAACTTCATTGCTGTTGCAGAATCAACTCCGGGCCCCGTTGCTATAAATATGGCAACCTATATCGGTGTCGAAACAGGCGGACTTTTCGGCGCATTCGTTGCAACTTTGGGCGTTGTGTTACCTTCCTTTGTGGTAATAATGCTTGTCGCAAAGTTCTATGAGAAATATAAAAACAGCTTTATTGTAAAGAATTGCTTAACAGGCCTTCGTCCTGCCGTAATCGGATTAATGGCTTCTGCCGTAATAACTCTCGGCTTTGGCGTTTTGTTTCCTTCGGGATTATCGTCAATAGCATTCAATTTCGGCACCTTTGCTTCGATCGTTGTATTTGCAATTATAGTTTATCTTGCTTTCAAAAAAGTAAGCCCCATAAAGCTGATATTACTTTCTGCACTTTTGGGTATAGCTTTTGGTTATGCCGAAAAATTAATTTTCTAACGGAGTTATAAATGTTATTAGTTGCAACCTGTCTTTTCGGCCTTGAAGGTATTTTGGGCGAAGAGATTGATAAGCTTGGATATAAAAGAATAGAAACTATCGACGGCAGAGTAACCTTCGAAGCACCTCTCGAAGCGATTGCGGTTTGTAATATCCGCCTTCGCACAGCGGAAAGGTTGCTTATAAAGCTTGGCTCGTTCCGTGCCTATACCTTTGATGACCTCTTTGAAGGCACAAAAAAGCTCAACTGGAGCGACTATATCGGCAAAAACGATGCTTTCCCGGTAAAAGGTCATTCGATCCGTTCAAAGCTGTTTTCGATTCCCGACTGTCAAAAAATAATAAAGAAAGCGGTTGTAAATTCGCTTTCCGCTAAATATAATATCCGCATTTTCCCCGAAACGGGTGTGAAATATCAAATAGAGTTTTTCATACTTAACGATGTTGCAACGCTTATGATAGATACTTCGGGAGCAGGACTTCATAAGAGAGGCTACCGTGCACTTTCGGGTATGGCACCCATAAGAGAAACTCTTGCAAGCACAATGGTAAAGCTCTCCCGTATGCGTGATAACGTAATAATCTGTGATCCTCTCTGCGGAAGCGGTACAATCGCAATAGAAGCGGCTATGCAGGCATGCAACATTGCACCCGGTATAAAACGTTCTTTTTCTGCAGAGGATTTCCCCATACTCGATAAAAGCGTTTGGAAAAACGAAAGGGAAAGAGCGTTGTCGGAAATAACCGAACCGTTAACCAAAATATTCGGCTCGGATATAGACCCCGAGGCTGTCGAGCTTGCCCGTAATAACGCAAGAAAAGCAGGCGTTTCGCATTGTGTGGAATTTAAGGTTGCCGACGCACGTGAATTTGTTTCTCCAATCGAAGGAGCAAGAGGAACTATAATAACCAACCCGCCATACGGAGAACATCTCGGCGAGCTTTCAGAGGCACGTGAGCTTTATAAAGCATTGGGCAGACATTTTGAAAAGAATATTCCGTCGTGGCAAATGTATATAATTACATCAGATGAGCTTTTTGAACGCTATTTCGGCAGAAGAAGCGATAAGAAACGCGTTCTTTATAACGGTATGATAAAATGCAATTTCTATCAGTTCTTCAAACCGAAAAGATAGATTTTAAGGAAAATATTGCATTTTAAAGTGTTTTAATATATAATGTCATCTGTTGTTGTGTATTATTGTTGTTTTGGCACTAAACTTGTCAGAGAAAAAGCAAAAATACATTCAACAAACAAAAACGTTAGCACTCTTTATTTGTGATTGCTAAAACTTTACAAAATTGCATAAACTTGGTCTTAATTTGTTAATAAATAGAGTGTATAAACATATTTGTAAAATAAAAAGACCTAATGGAGGTAAACTATGAAACTTAAACCCCTTTCCGACCGTGTAGTAGTTAAAATGGTCGAAGCGGAAGAAACAACAAAAAGCGGTATAATCCTCACAGGTGCCGCAAAAGAAAAGCCCCAGATCGCTCAGGTCATTGAAGTTGGCCCCGGCGGACTTGTTGACGGCAAGGAAGTCGTTATGACCGTAAAGGTTGGCGATAAAGTAATTACAAGCAAATATTCCGGAACAGAAATCAAGCTTGACGGCGAAGAATATATCATCGTTCGTCAAAACGATATTCTTGCAATCGTAGAATAAGAAACGGAGGCAATTTATAATGGCAAAAGAAATAAGAAACGGTATCGAAGCACGTGAAGCGCTCATGCGTGGTATCGATAAGCTTGCTGATACCGTAAAGATAACCCTCGGTCCTAAAGGACGCAACGCAGTTCTTGATAAGAAGTTCGGTGCACCCCTCATTACTAACGACGGTGTAACTATCGCAAAGGAAATCGAACTTGACGATGCATTTGAAAATATGGGTGCGGCACTTGTAAGAGAAGTTGCAACCAAGACCAACGATGCTGCAGGTGACGGTACCACCACCGCAACTCTTCTTGCGCAGGCAATCATTCGTGAAGGTATGAAGAACGTTGCCGCAGGTGCAAACCCCATGGTTATTAAAAAGGGTATCGCAAAGGCTGTTGAAACCGCTGTTGCGGCACTTAAGGAATCCTCCAAGAAGGTTAACGGCACCGAAGACATCGCTCGTGTAGGTACCGTTTCCGCTGCTGATGAGGTTGTCGGTAAGTTGATTGCAGACGCTATGGAAAACATGGGAGCACAGCTCCTTAAAGAAGTTGCAACAAAGACAAATGATGCTGCAGGTGACGGTACTACAACCGCAACTCTTCTTGCACAGGCTTTTGTTCATGAAGGCATGAAGAATGTTGTTGCAGGCGCAAACCCCATGGTTATCCGCAAGGGTATTTCAAAGGCTGTTGATGTTGCCGTTGAAGAGCTTACAAAGATTTCAAAGAAGGTTAACGGTTCACAGGACATCGCAAGAGTCGGCGCCGTATCTTCTGCTGACGAAGTAATCGGTAAGCTTATTGCAGATGCTATGGAAAAGGTTACAAGCGACGGTGTTATAACTGTTGAAGAATCTAAGTCTGCTGAAACATATTGTGAGGTTGTTGAGGGTATGCAGTTTGACAGAGGATACCTTTCTCCCTATATGGTAACAGACACAGATAAGATGGAAGCAGTAATTGACGACGCTGTTCTTCTTATCACAGACAAGAAGATATCCAATATTCAGGATATTCTTCCTCTCCTTGAAAAGATTCTTCAGGAAGGCAAGAAGCTTGTTATTATTGCCGAGGACATCGAGGGCGAAGCACTTTCCACTCTTATTGTAAACAAGCTCCGT
>JAFVXP010000104.1 GCA_017501055.1 Clostridia bacterium
GCCAGGATCAAACTCTCTAATGAGTTGTTATATTTAATTCACACCATCGTGAACCAAATTTCCTGTTTTGCTCTTACTTGTTTAAAAAAGAATTAACGAGTCTTTGTTCTACTTCACATTTAATGCTTTGTAGTACACTTGTTGTTCAATTTTCAATGTCCGTTCGTGCTGTCTCTCTCGAGGACAGCTTGGCTATTCTATCATAACCTAAACGCTTTGTCAATACCTTTTTTCAACTTTTTTTGAATTTTTTTGAAAAAGTTAAAAAGTGCTGAATTTGCAAGGGTTTTAGGACGAAAAAGTTTTTTAAACCGTTCTTTTTTCTATATTTTTGAAGGCTTTGTATACGTCACCATACATATAGAGTGAGCCGAGCATTACAAGGGGCATATTTTGCGTTTTTGCCCTTTCATAAGCCGAAGCCACACCCTGTTCGATATCGTCGAACGGCGTCGCATTTACGCCGAAATCGCCGAATACCTTCGCAAGACTGTCGGATTTAAGCGCACGGGGAGAATCCGGCATTACGGTAAACGCACGCTCTGCAAGAGGCGCAAGCAACGATACCATATCACGGTAATCCTTATCGGCAAGCACGCCCATAAGCAGGAAAACCTTATTATCGCCGAAGAACCGTTTTATACTTCCGACGGCACCCGTTATACCCTGAAGGTTATGCGAGCCGTCGAAGATGACAACGGGGTCTGTCGAGAGAACCTCGAACCTTGCACGCCAGCGAGCATTCTTCAAGCCGGCACGAAGCTGACTTTCCGTAATTTCAAATCCGCATTCCTTCAATGCACGCACGGTTTCGATAACCGTTGCGGCATTTTCGGGTTGATAGCTTCCGCAGAGAGATATTTCCAAATTATTGTAACCCGAATAATCAAAGCTTATTCCCTCTATACCGACGGAATTTATTTTTATTGTGTCGATTTGAGTACGAGTTGATTCGGAATTACATTCTTTAGCTTTTTTCGATATTACTTCAAAAGCCGAATCGTCCCTGCCGCCGTACACGACAGGTCTTCCTTCTTTTATTATACCTGCCTTTTCGACAGCTATCTCGGGAACGGTACTGCCCAAAACGGCAATATGGTCAACGGCAACACCCGTTATTACCGAAACGAGAGGTGATTCTATCACGTTTGTCGAATCGAGCCTTCCGCCCATTCCGACCTCAAGCACGACAACGTCGCAATTATGTCTTTTGAAATACAAAAAGGACAATGCAGTAATAAGCTCGAACTCTGTCGGTTTGTCCTCCATGCTTTCGGCAAGAGGTTTTACTATCTCGGTGAGCTCGGCAAGCTCGTTATCGGAAATCGGTTCGCCGTTCACCTGCATACGTTCATTAAAACGAACGATATAGGGAGAAGTATACAGTCCGACGTTATAGCCTGCTTCGATCAAAACCGAATTGAGCATAGAGCAGGTCGAGCCTTTTCCGTTAGTGCCTGCAACGTGAACGAATTTAATATCCTTTTCGGGATTGCCGAGAAGCTTTAAAAGCTCGACAGTCCTCGAAAGGCCGGGACGGGAGCCCATCCAAACAACAGAATGGATATATTCAAGTGCTTCGTTATAATTCATTTCTTAAGCAACCTCTCTATTCCCGACCTTACGCCCGTATTTTTGCTTATTATATATATAATGTAGGCTTCCGTCACGGAGATAACTATATACAGCGGTATTCTGACCTGCATCAGCACCGCATATCCATACAGCCAAAGCCCGTACGACTTTATTATCACCGAGCCGACGGTGTGCGCACAGACCGATATTATAAGATAGGAAAGAAAGCCTTTTTTCTCTTTTATAACATAGGAAGAAAGAACACCCGAAACAACACCCACAAAAGCCGAGCCGACGGTTATTATGGGGTTTATCGAATAGCCCGAAAGGAGCGCAGATATAACGTCCGACGATGCACCGACGGCAAGCCCGACGGCAGGGCCGAACCAGATACCCGAAAGGATTATCGGGATATTTTCAAACGTCAATCTTACAGAGCCGTCACCGAACGTTAAATAGCTTTTACAGACCCAGCCGATAAGAACGCTTAACGCAACGGTAAAAGCAGATATTGCAAGAACCTTTGTGTTTCGAAGCGACGTTTTTTTCATAAAAAAATACCTCCTTATCCTGCGTTACATATAGCAAGAAAAGAAGGCTTTTACGCCGAAAACGACGGTGCCTATGTATTTTTGCCGTATGAAGCGGGATGCAAGGCCCAAACCGCAAACGATTTACGTTTTTCGTCCGACTGACAACTCCCCGTTCTGTCGGCACTTCACGAATAGGCCTTTACTCTTCAAATTGCCAATGCTTTGGCAAAGGAATTATAGCACCGTCATTATCGTCTGTCAATATCTTTCGACTCTTTTTTCGATTTTTATCTTGCAAACATAAACCTCAACAACGGTTTTAAGAACTTTGGCGAACGAAAGCAATAGATCTTCATAAAAACACCTCTATTTGATAAATAACGCTGCGCCTGCGCCGATTATCAGCGCAGCCTCTACACATACGAGCGCACCCGACGGCAGCACAAGGCAAAGTAAAACTCCTGCCCCAAACGTCAAAGCGGCAATACCAACGGTTTTTCCGAAATCGTTACACACAAGCCTCACAGCCTTTCTCGATTGCAGTTTATTCATAAAAAGCACTTTGCGTTCATATATATTACCAAAAAACGAAAGGGCACGATGAAAATGGCTATCACCACCAACGAAATACTTATCCCCAAAAAGCTCCTGTCAACAAAGGTTGAAAAAGAGCTTGAATACGATTTCCCTCTCCCCGAATACTGCCCCGATATTGCAAGGCTTATCAAGGTCGATTGCACTCCCTTTGCGGAAAGCTGTTCCATCGAGGACGGCAAAGCTGTTGTGAAAGGCAAGGCTTTGTTTGATATTCTCTATGAAACCGACTATAAAAGCCGTTTGAGATGCATAAGCTTTGTGCAGGACTTTTCGCAATCGGTGAATCTTCCCCGTTCCAACGCAGAAACCGTGACGGCGTTTTGCAAGGTTAACTGTGAAAGGATCGGTTGCAAGCTTTTAAGCACAAGAAGGCTTGTTGCCAAAGCCACCGTCGGCGCAAAGTTCGACATTGAAGGCGAGATTTCGGTCAGTGCGGTTGCAGTCAACGAAGGAAACGGCATTTTCTTTAAGAAAAAAGAAATCTCCCACAACGGCAAGACCGAGCTTTTCGAAAACGAATTCCGTTTTTCGGAATCTCTTCCGCTTAACCAAAGCGAAAAGCCTATCGGCGAAATTGTTTGCGGTAATATCTTCCTTCAAGAACCGCAGATCACGCTTTCCAACGGTCATGCAGACATAAAAACGACTGCCAATATGCACGTTCTCTGTGAAGACGAAAACAACGAGGGCAGATATTATATGTCCCAAAAAACTCTGCCCATCAATATCGATTTTGAAAACGAAAATATTGACAGCCAAAAGCGTGTTTCGGTTTCGCTTGAGCCAACGTCACCCGAATTCACACCCGAGCTTGACCAATACGGCGAAAGCAGAATTATCAAGGCTTCGTTTGCGATCAAAGTCAACGTAAAAGTCAACGGAACGAACACCGTGACCGTTGCCGACGACCTTTTTGAAAAGGATTTCGACAGCGTTCCGAATATTGCAACCGCAACCCTTCCCCATTTCCATTCGCAAAGCGAGGTCAGCTTCTCAAGCGAGGGTAATATTGCACCCACAAGCCCCAAGGCGGAGAATATTCTTGATGCCGTTGTGCGTGATTACGGCTCTACCGCAGAAAAAACCGAGGGCGGTGTTAACATCGGCGGTAATTTCGTTGTAACGCTCATAACCGAGACAGCCGACGGAATATACAGCCTCGACCATTCTATTCCTTATAATCAATTCTTCCCGTTGGAATTCCCCGAAGGTGAATCGACAGTAACCGCCGACAGCTATCCTATCGAGGTCACCTCGACCCTTCACCCCGACGGAAGCGTAACGGCAAGAGTTGTTGCAGGTGCGAAAATATATATCTTTACGGAATCGGAGGAAAGCTTTGTTTCGGAGGTCGGCAAGAGGACACCGAGAGAAAATATCGACGACGGCTCTGCGCTTATCTATTTCTTCCCCGAAAAGGGTGAGGACATCTGGACCATATCAAAGCTTTACAGAGCAGACCCCGAAACGATATTGATCGCAAACGAGAATATGTTTTCCGAGGAAGGAAAGCCTGTTGAATCGGGCAAGCCGATATTGATAAAAAACTGAACCGAAAGCCGTTTGCAGACATAAACTGAAAGCAGTTGACTACATCGGAGGAAAAGCTATGAAAATTACGATAGCAGGCGGTGATCAGCGTATGAACACCGTTGCCGAAAAATTCGGTGAACTTGGTTATGTCTGCGAAAGGATAGGATTTGACGAAAGCAACGTAGAAAACGCATTAAAAAATACATCGGCGGTTATTTTTCCCATACCGTATTGTAAAGGAAATAATCTTAACGCACCGCTTTCAAACAGTGATATATCCTTGGAAAAGATCTTCTCTCTTGTGGGAAAAGATACTCTCTTGCTTGGGGGAGGTCTTCCCGAAACAGAGGAAAACAGGATCGATTACGCCAAAAACGAGGGTTTCCTGCTCCAAAACGCAAGAATAACCGCCGAGGGTGCAATTTCGGTTGCTATGAACAGCTTGAACACAACGCTTTGCGGTTCTAATGCCGTCATTCTGGGTTACGGCAGGATCGGGGGCTGTCTGACCGATATGCTGAGGTCGTTGGGTGTTCACGTTTCGGTTATGGCAAGAAGAAGTATTTCAAGGCTTCAAGCCGAGATGTCGGGAGCAAGATCCGCAGGCTTTGAAGAGATTGAAGCTTCATTCTCGGAAGCCGACGTTATCTTTAACACCGTGCCGACCCCGATAGCCGATGAAAAGGTAATATCTGCATTAAACCCCAAAGCGTTGTTCATCGACCTTGCCTCTCTCCCCGGGGGATTAACAAAGGTTGCGGAAGAATTTCTTGGGGAACGGTATATCCGTGCGCTCGGCTTACCCGGTAAATATGCTCCCGAAACAGCAGGCAGAGTTATCTTTGAGACCGTATTTGAAATACTGCGTGAGAGGGGGGCTTTGGTATGAAGCTTTTATACGCAATGTGCGGTTCGTTCTGCACCCACAAGGCCTCTCTTGAAACCTTAAAGCGTTTGGCGGTCGGTAACGAGATCATTCCCGCACTTTCCGAAGCCTCACGTGATACAGATACACGCTTCGGCAGGGCAGATACCTTAAAGCAGACGATTGTCGGTATCACAGGCAACAAGCCCGTTCTTTCGATACGCTCGGCAGAAGAAACCGTCACACACGGCGGGTTCGATGCAGTTATAGTTGCACCCTGTACGGGCAACACCCTTGCAAAGATAGCGCACGGAATTACCGATTCCACGGTGACTATGTGCGTTAAGGCACAGATGAGGTGCAGAAAGCCCGTCATAATCGGTCTTGCAACAAACGACGGACTTGGCGCAAACCTTTCCAATATTGCGCTAACGCTTGAAAAGAAAAGCGTTTTCTTTGTCCCCTTCGGGCAGGATTCACCGCTTGATAAGCCCTGCTCGCTGATTTGTGATTTTTCGCTGATACCCATCACGCTTGAGCAGGCGATGCTGGGACAACAAATCCAGCCTATATTACTGTAAAATAACGAACGCTGTCGCATGACGGCGTTTGTTTTTTGTGCCAAAAATAGGTTTCTCTTGACAAAGCGTCTTTACTTTATTATAATATCGGTAAATAAAAAAGGAGGATATTTTATGAAAAGATTTATCTCTTTCGCTGTCGTTATAGCAATGTTGGTCGCAATGATCCCCCTTGCTGTTTCGGCAGACGCAGAAAACATCACACTTAACTGCTGTTGTCCCAGAGGCTCTTCCCTTAACACCGATACCGGTTATACCGAGGGAAGTGAAGTCTATTATTTCTATTGGGGCAGCGGTTCGCTCAACCCTTCCGGAACCTGGAACAGCGACAACATCACCGCTGAACAGTTCCAGAACTGGCACAAGATCCAGGCAACCTACGTTGCTTCTATCGACCAGTTCGTCGTTTCCGCTACCGAAACCGCAGGCGAAGGCAACGTCACCTTCGATACTTGGTACTACGGCAACGCTTACAACACCCATAGAATCATTTTCGCAATTCACGAAAACCACCCTGCATACGATACTGCCGTTGCACTTGAAGAAGGCGACGCTCTCGTTCTTAAAGGCGGCACTCTTACCGACCTTGATATAGAAGGCGACCTTTCTACCAACATTTACTTTGAAGTTACGGGCGAAAAGGCTCAGATCCCCGGTACCGAACCCATCGAACCTACCGTTCCCGTAACTCCCACCGGCGTTGACATCACCGTTGGTGCAGCTAACCTCTATTCCGCTTCTACCTACGTTTACGCTTGGGCTACCGCAGATGCTACCAAGACCGTAGAATCCGTTTATTCCGATGGCACCGGCATAACCTTCCAGTATTGGTATCACGTTCTTCTTGAACTTGATGAAACAACCGGTCTCTACGTTGTTCAGGCAGCTGATGCGCTCCTTCCCGATTATGCAACCTGGACTCTCGGCGAAGGCAGAGTTGTCCTTATGGCTCACGATTCCTGCACCGATACCGTAAGCTTGAACAACCTCAAATCTCTCGCTGTCGGTGACACTCTCACCTTGAACGTCGGCTATGCCGCATTCCAGGACGTTTACTCCACCGTTGAAGGTGTAGTATTCAGCCAAGTTACCATTGACGAAGAACCCTCTGAAGAACCTTCCGAAGAACCTTCCGAAGAACCCTCTGAAGAACCCTCCGAAGAACCCTCCGAAGAACCTTCCGAAGAACCCTCTGAAGAACCCTCCGAAGAACCTTCTGAAGAACCCTCTGAAGAACCTTCCGAAGAACCCTCTGAAGAACCTTCTGAAGACGTTTCTGACGTTGAACCCGGCTTCAACATCCAGGAAGCTATGGGTAACCCGTATCCCGACGGCGCATTCGATATGCTTGTTGAAGGCCCCGAAACCTACAAGGCTGGCGACAGCATCGAAGTTACCATCAAGGTTAAGAACATCACTGCTTCCAACGGCACTGATACCGGTCTTACCCTCGTAGACTTCAAGCTCTACTACGATGAAACCAAGCTTCTCATCACCAACGACCTCAACGAAGATGATGAAAACGGCGTAATCTGTGTAACCAAGCAGCCCGCTTCCAACTGGGAAAACCTTTCCAGCGTAACTCACACCTTCGATGAAGACGAATACGTCGCAACTCCCGTTAACGACGGTCTTGTAAATCTCCGTCTCGCAACCATCAACACCAACAAGAGAAACTTCGCTGTTGAAGACGATTCCATCATCTTCACTCTCACCTTCGACGTAATTGAAGGCGCAGAAGGCGAAATTCCTGTATACATTCCTCACGCAACTGTAGAAGGCGCTACCAACTCTGCAGACGACCTCATCGAATGCAAGGGTAACGGTTCCTTCATCATAATCGCTGAAGAAGTTGAAGAACCTTCCGAAGAACCCTCTGAAGAACCTTCTGAAGAACCCTCTGAAGAACCCTCTGAAGAACCTTCCGAAGAACCTTCCGAAGAACCTTCTGAAGAACCTTCCGAAGAACCTTCCGAAGAACCTTCTGAAGAACCTTCCGAAGAACCCTCCGAAGAACCCTCCGAAGA
>JAFVXP010000105.1 GCA_017501055.1 Clostridia bacterium
ATCGAAGAGCTTGGACGTTTTCGGAAAACTGCTTCAGACTATGCTTGATAACGGCTTTTCACGCAAGGATTGCGTTGTTGCGGTCGGCGGCGGTGTTGTCGGCGATCTTTCGGGCTTTGCCGCTTCTGCGTATATGAGAGGTATAGATTTTTACAATATCCCCACAACTCTTCTTTCTCAAATAGATTCCTCAATAGGCGGAAAGACCGCAATCAATTTCGGCGGTGTGAAGAATATCGTCGGTGCGTTCTATCAACCCAAAAAGGTTCTTATCGACCCTAATCTTTTAAAAACACTTCCCAAAAGACAGATCTCAAACGGTCTTGCCGAAGCTGTTAAAATGGCTCTTACCTCGGATAAAGAGCTTTTTGACATTTTTGAAAATAAGGATATAGAAAGCAATATAGATGAAATAATCATTCGCTCGCTCAATATCAAAAAATCCGTGGTCGAGCAGGACGAAAAGGAATCGGGACTTCGCAAGATACTCAACTTCGGTCATACCGTAGGACACGGTATAGAGAGCAGTGAGGGAATGAGCGAGCTCTATCACGGAGAATGTGTAGCTTTGGGAATGATTCCTATGTGCGGAGAATCTATTCGAAACAGAGTTGTTTCGGTCTTGAAAAAGTGTGGTCTCTATCGTGAACTTAATTACGATTGGGAGAAGATCACAAAAGCCGCATTCCACGATAAAAAGGCAAACGGCGATAGCGTGACCGTAACAACGGTAAACGAGATAGGCAGTTTTGAAATGAAAACAATGAAATGCCTTGACGTTATCGAAACGGCAAAGAAAGTATTTGGAGGTTTGGGCAAATGAAGAATACGTTCGGAAACAGCGTGGCAGTAACTTTGTTTGGTGAAAGCCACGGCGAATATATCGGTGCGGTCATCGACGGCTTGGCACCCGGAATTGAAATTGATCACGAATACATTGCCAATCTTCTCACACTCCGCCGTCCCAACGGAGATATATCCACGCCAAGACAAGAAAAAGACGAATATAAAATCGTCAGCGGTGTGATAAACAATAAAACCACGGGAACACCTATAACTATACTTATTCCCAACGAAAACGTCAAAAGCGGCGATTACTCGGAAATGAAAACTGTTGCCCGTCCGTCCCATGCAGACTATACCGCAGAATGTAAATATCACGGCTATCAGGATTCCCGTGGAGGAGGACATTTCAGCGGAAGAATAACTGCCGCACTTGTCGCCGCAGGTGCAATATGTAAATATGCGTTGGAGCAAAAGGGAATCTATATCGGAACACACGTTAAAAAATGTGCAGGTGTTTCGGATAGGGAATTTAACAATTTGTCCGCAGATATAAACACGGTAAACGCAAAAACCTTTGCGGTGCTTGACGATAATATCGGAGAAAAAATGAAGGAAGCAATCGTCAAAGCTTCTTCCGAGGGCGATAGCGTGGGCGGTATCCTTGAAACCGCAATCATCGGTGTACCCGAAGGCGTTGGCGAGCCTTGGTTCGATTCTGTAGAAGGTATGCTTTCGCATATAATGTTTTCTATCCCTGCGGTGAAGGGAATCGAATTCGGCGCAGGCTTTGCGATTGCCGATATGCAAGGCAGTATAGCAAATGACCCTATGCGTATAAATGACGGTAAGGTAATCACAACAACCAACAATAACGGCGGTATCAACGGCGGTATCACCAACGGTATGCCCATAATCTTCCGTACGGCTATCAAACCGACACCCACTATATTTAAACCGCAATCTACGATCGATTTCAAAACAATGACCGAAACTACCATAGAAGCAAAGGGAAGACACGACCCCGCAATCGTACACAGAGCAAGAGTTGTTCAGGATTCTGCCTCTGCAATCGTGTTGTGCGATATGCTTTCAATGAGATTCGGCACGGATTGGATGAAATAAAATGAAAAAATACGGATGTATCGGCAAGAAGCTCACTCATAGCTTTTCCAAAGATATCCACTCTCAGCTTGCCGATTATAAATACGAGCTTATCGAGCTTGCAGAGGAAGAAATACAGCCGTTCTTTGAAAAAAAGGAATTTGAAGCAATAAACGTAACCATTCCTTATAAGCAGACGGTCATACCGTATCTGAATTCTGTAAGCGAGATCGCAAAGCGTATCGGCGCAGTTAATACCATAGTAAACCGTAACGGCAGTCTTTACGGTTATAATACCGATTATTACGGAATGAAGGCTCTCATCGAGAGGGTGGGTATCGACCTTAAAGATAAAAAGGTTCTCATTCTCGGTACGGGCGGAACAAGTAAAACGGCTTTTGTCGTTGCAACCGATATGGGTGCTTCGCAGATATTAACGGTCAGCAGAAGAAAGACCGACGAGCATATAACCTATGAAGAAGCCGTAACTCTGCATTCTAATGCTAACGTTATAATAAATACCACACCCTCGGGAATGTATCCCGATTGTGATTCAAAGCCAATAAACATTTCTTCGTTTTCTCTCCTCGAGGGCGTTATCGACGTTGTTTATAACCCCCTCTGCACAAACCTTGTTTTAGATGCAAGGGAAAGAGGAATCAAGGCAGAGGGCGGACTGTTTATGCTCGTAATGCAGGCAGTCGTCGCTGTAGAAAAATTCCTTGATACCAAAATCGAAAAGACCGTTGCCGATAAGGTGTTTGCATCGGTTCTTGCATCAAAGGAGAATATAGTCCTAACGGGAATGCCGGGAAGCGGAAAAAGTACCGTCGGCAAGCTTCTCAAAATCGATGGATTTGAGTTTGTCGATACGGATTCAGAAATTGAAAAACGCTGCGGAGGCACCATTAAGGAGCTTATCGCTTCTAAGGGAGAAACATATTTCCGCAATTTGGAAACCGAGGTCATCCACGACGTATCCTCAACAAACTGCCGTATCATATCCACGGGCGGCGGTGCGGTCTTAAGAGAAGAAAACGTCAGAAGCCTAAAACGTAACGGCAAGCTGTTTTTTATAAATGCAGATTTGTCAAGACTTCACGCCACCGACGACAGACCTCTTTCAAACACAGAGGACAAGCTGTTAAAGCTGTATAACGAACGAATAAATATCTATAGATCGACCGCAGACGTTGCCGTTCCGGATATGGAAACACCCAATGCGGAGGCAGAATATATTTTAGCAAAACGAACGGAGTTGATATTGTGAAAATACTTGTTATCAACGGACCAAACCTAAATATGCTCGGTATTCGTGAACCCGACCATTACGGAAAAGAAACCTATCAAGACCTCGTGGCAAAAATAGAAAACCATTGCAAGCAGAAAAATATAGACGTTGAACTCTTCCAATCCAACCACGAGGGTGACCTTGTGGATAAGATACAACAAGCATACGGAAATACCGACGATATAGTTATCAACCCCGGTGCATATACCCATACGAGCATCGCAATTCTTGATGCCGTAAAATCGGTTAATATCCCAACGGTTGAGGTACATATCTCAAAGGTGGAAGAACGTGAGGATTTCCGTCAGATAAGCTACGTTCGCCTTGCCTGTGTCAAGACCATTACGGGACACGGCACAGACGGTTATCTCGAAGCAATAGATTTTCTTACCGAGGGAAAATAATATGACAGCAACATTCAAGCCGTGTATCCTGCAGGGAACGGTAG
>JAFVXP010000006.1 GCA_017501055.1 Clostridia bacterium
GGAAAAAAATAGAGCTGCGCAAATGCCCTATCCTTGAAAAGAAAACCGACCGCTGTTTGAAATGCCGTCAATGTGCCATTGTTAGCGGAGAAGCCGGTGCAGGAAGCTTCAATGACGGAAAATACATAATGCCCGACCGTGTTTCGTATAAATCATACGGCGGTTGGCTGGGACAATATATGGATTTCGAAACGATGGACGGATATATCCGTGCAGTAGATAAGGCTCTTATGGGCTTTGCAAAGGAACCCTATCCGCTTTACGAGCCGTCAAACGACTTTCCGGCGGAATGCCTCAAATACGATATGTATGCGCTTTCGGCTAACATAAGGCACTTCGGAAGCGACGGAAACTATCAAGTTATGTCCGATCTTATTGCGTATTTGAAGTCCAAGGGTGTTGAAATAATAACCGATACCGATATAGAACAAATAGATACGCAGAAAAAGCAAATCAAAGCCAATACGGGCGTATTTAATTACGATAAACTCTTTATCGGTGCGGGAAGAACCGGTATGGCTTGGTTTGAAGACTTTTGCAAAACTCACGGAATCGAAATGGTTAACAACCGTGTTGATATCGGTGTTCGTGTCGAAATTCCCGACTCGGTATGCAAGAACATTATCCACACCATCTACGAGCCGAAAATTCTCGTGCGCACCAAGCCTTACGGCGATATTGTAAGAACATTTTGCTGGAACAACAACCGTGCAAAGGTTTGCGTTGAAAATAACAGCGGCATTTTATCGGTCAATGGCTTTGCAAACAGTATAGACGGAGAGGACACGGGAAATTCGAACTTTGCTTTGCTTTCAAGCATCAACTTCTCGACACCCTTCAAATATCCGACCCAATACGCTCAATACGTTGCCGCTATGTCGAATATGATTTCCAATAATTCCGTATTGGTTCAACGCTTCGGCGACCTTAAACTCGGAAGGCGCACAAATGACCACAGGCTTTCTCAAAGCACTACGGTTCCCAGCCTTAAAACTGCCGTTGCGGGAGATATTTCTCTTGCTTTGCCAAAAAGAATTCTTGATAATATTTGCTCCGCGTTGGAACAACTTAACAACGTATTCCCCGGCATTGCGAATTATGATACTCTGCTTTACTCTCCCAAAATCAAGATGTACAGCGCAAAGCCCGTTTTCTTGAACGAGAAATTTGAAATCCTCGACGATGTTTTTTGCTTTGGTGACTGCTCCTCGGTAACTCGCTCGTTATCACAAGCGGGGGCTATGGGTGTATACGTTGCCGACTGTGTGGAGGCATAATGAAAAAGCTATCTCTTTTTATTGCTGTCGTTTTGTTAATTTCGTGCCTCTGCTCGTGCAAAAGCAAAACTGACATTAAAAATACTCCAAGCGATACTCCCGTAACTGAAAATTCACAAACAGATGCAGGCAAAAACGATGAAAAAAATGAAGTGCAGGACGGCGAGCAAAATCTCGAAATGGACGAGCTTCCCGAAATTTTAGAAGACGACCCGGGATATTTGGACCCTTCCAAAAAGCTCGTTGTATTCCTGGATATCGAAGGCAAAGATATTCAACCGGGCCCCGATTATTTCTATTCCGATTCGGAATATTTGTACTATTTCGACGTTTGCATCGCACAATATATGACCGTTTCCGTTTGGGGAGAGCTTCCAACGTCTATTTTTTCCGCTCTCGCTTCGGGCGAAATCAACATAGGCGATTTGGAAATTGCAACGGACTATAAAATTTACAGAGAAGAAATCGTGACTGTCCCTATTTCAAGCCTTCTTTTCGATATATTTTACATTGAGGACGGTGTACTTTTAGGCTCCGCCGATTTGACCGACGAAAACGGCAAAACGGCAAATCATAATATTATCGTTTACAGCTTCCAAGCCGCCGACTACGCTCCCGGCCAACAAATAGTTATAAGCTATACTGCCGACCAACTGGTCGCTTGTGAAGAGGAATATATCTACGAGGTAGTTGTTGACACACCGCCGTCTCAATCAAACAAAGAAGATAACACCGATGGCGAAAACACCCCCGAAGAAGATAATTCAAGCGAGAATAATACCAACGAGGGTAATACCGACGAAGATAACCCCGACGAAGGCAATACCGACGAGGGTAATACCGACGAAGGAAATATCGGCGAGGGTGGCACTAACGAAGATAACACCAACGAAGGAAA
>JAFVXP010000106.1 GCA_017501055.1 Clostridia bacterium
AAAGCGTAACTTTATAATTATCGCTTCTGAAGGAATGGGTAAGGATTACGGCGAAGAATTAAGCAATATGATTCAACAGAGAAGCGGTATAGAATCCCGTTTTGCAAGACTTGCTCATATCCAGCGTGGCGGCTCTCCCACATTGCGTGACAGAGTGCTCGCAACCCAGATGGGCTGTGCTGCCGTTGAAAACCTTGTTGAAGGACAGATGAAGCAGGTTATGTGTCTTCGTGGCAATAATATTATTGCTATGGATATTTACGATGCTTTGACGGTCGATAAGCTTATGAAGGGTAAGCTCAAACCCGAAGAAGAAGCAGCAATTCCTCCCAACAAGCTTTACGATATGAAACGTATCGTATCCGACAAACAGGCGCATAAGGTATATCTCAATTACGTAATCGACCATATAACCCTTTAATACGTCCGAAAACGCTTGAAAAATCAAGCGAAAATAAACTTTGTGAATAAATTGTAAACAAATCAAAAATAGCTTGCATTTACCATTCTTCTTTGCTATAATCTACGAAGGATATTAATGTGGATTAATTTTGTGAGAAGGTGTGTAGAATTGAAAAAACAATACGGCATTCCTGAATTAGATATAATAGTGTTTGACATAAAAGACATCATCACTCACTCGCTTGCTACTGAAGATGGTGATGACGTTATTGACGCCAGCAAAGTGCCGGGATGGGATTTTAATATGGGCTATGATGGCACTATTTATTCTCCTTGGGGTCCGATGTAATTCCTAAAAGGTTAACAGTAACTTGGCTTAATTATTAAACAGTCATACGAAAGTATGGCTGTTTTTTCTTTGTAAAAAATCGCTTTCTGAAGGGCAAAAAAGCGAATGTTGGATTGACACTTGGACTTGTCTGTGATATAATATATTGGATTATGTTTTTTGGGAGAAAAATATATGCGTGATAAGCGAATTTCAAAGAACGAAACCGCAGAAGAAGGACTCTTTATCGGCAGAAATGCCGTTATGGAATTGCTCAAAAGCGGCAGAACTATCGATAAAATTTATATAAAAAACGATTCAAACGAAGGCGTTCTTGCTGTCATACGTGCAAAAGCATCCGAAAAACGTGTTCCTGTTGTCGAGACCGATTCAAGAAGGCTTGACCGTCTTGCCGAAGGCGGTGTGCATCAGGGTGTTATTGCCGTTGCGGCAGAGACCGATTATTTGTCGGTTGACCAGCTTTTGGCACTGACTGCCGAAAAGGGTGAAAAGCCTTTCTATTTGATATGCGATTCGATAAACGACCCTCATAATCTCGGCGCACTCATAAGAAGCGCAAACTGCGCCGGACTTAACGGTGTTATAATCCCAAAGCGCCGTGCAGTGGGTGTTAACGGAACGGTTGCCAAATCAAGCGCAGGTGCGGTCTTTGCAATGCCTATTGCAAGGGTTTCGAACCTTGCCAATGCCGTCAAGACTCTTAAAGAAAACGGCGTTTGGATATGGGCTGTCGAAGCAGGCGGAAGACCTTATTACGAGCAGGATTTTAAGGGCTCGTGTGCGCTTATCCTTGGTAGTGAGGGCGAAGGCGTGAGCGATATTTTGAAAAAAGAAAGCGATTTTATTGCAGGTATACCGATGTACGGTACCGTAAATTCGCTTAACGTTTCCGCCGCAGGCGCAATAGTAATGTTTGAAGCATCAAAACAACGCAATTCATAAAAGTTATTTTGGAAAAGAGCAGGTGAAATCAATGCCTAACCAAAAAGGCGAAAAGACCTCTAAAGACATACTTTCTCTGCTTCAGGAAGCAGAAGAACTTAATAGAGCCGATATGGGTTCAAGCTTGTCTTCACGCAAGACGGAGCTTGAAAATACAGTCGTAGCATCGGAAGAAGCTCCTAAAAAGCCCCATACGAAGATAACAAAGCGTATCAATGCCGAAACGGCAGAACTTATCGACCAATACAGCACTCGCAAGGTAGACCCGTTGAGCGATACTCAAAAGCTTCGTATTAAGCTTGCGGAGCAAAACGAAAACTCCGAGCTTTTGGGCTATCTTACAGAGGAAAACACGGCTACTACGAGCAAGCGTGTCGAGAAGCTTTACGAGATGATCAACGATGCCCGTACCTTAACCTTGTCAGATGCCGAAAAGGTTCCTCCGAAGGGTATGGATCCCCGTCGTTTCTCTGACGAAACTCCCGATATCGAACCGAGAGAATATACACAGGAGCAGATGTTCCCTCTCGGCGATACTCTTCATTTTGAAGCGGAAGCTGACGAGCACGAGGTTGCAAGCTTCGATTCGGATTATGAAAAGCTTACCGAAAAGGTCACAAACCGTGAATTGAGCTTTGAAAACGAAGAAGTAACCGAAGGTCAGATACAGTTTGACGACGATAATCTCCCCTTAATGGGTGAGGAAGACCTTGACGAGACCGATATAAACCTCCGCCTTGCTTTCGAAATGATGGAAGATGAAGACGGTGCTCTCGATAAGATCGCCGAGAAAAACCGTATTAAGAGCCGTCGTGAACGTAAGGAGCACGAAGCCGAAACAACGCTTAAATATACCGCACGTGAGCAGAACGCAATCGTTGCTTCACGCTACCGTAAGCGTATGAGAAAATCGTTAATTCGTATAATTCTCGTTTCGCTTCTTTCACTTGGTATATTGTTCCTCGAGCTTGCAACTAAGGACAGCACCTTCCATTCCGATTTCACAAAGCAGGGAAGCTACGGTATACTTTATATTCTTATCGACCTTCAGCTTTTGTTCTTCATCGGACTGCTTATGCTCGATGCGATCCGTGACGGTATAAGCTCTTTGTTCAAACTGCAATTAAATACGAACAGCCTGCTTGCTGTTTCGCTTTTCTTCGCAACTGCATATTCGTTGGTTCTCCTGTTTACAGAACCGCAATCGCCTGATATAAAGCTTTATAATCTCCCTGCGGCGTTTGCTTCGCTTTGTGCGGCAATTTCATATTATATGTGCGCACGCAAGGATTACAGATGCTTCCGTATCGTTGCGTCGAAACGTCCTAAATATACCGCTTGCGAGCTTAAGGGCGGTACAAAGGAAGCAGACGAGTTTTATAAATATCTCTTGGAAGACAGCGATATCTATACCGTAAAGCGTGCGGGATTTGTCGATGGCTTCATCGAAAGAACCGAAAGACGTTCCAAGTTTGAGGACGTACTCAACCTTATCGTTCCGCTTATCTTCGTTGCAGGTGTGGCTTTGTTCATAACCATGAGCCTTATGGGTAACGATATGGTCGATGCATATTCCGCATTTTCAATAATTATTGCGGCAAGTATTCCCGCAACCTCGTTCTTTATGGTAACGCTACCTGTTATTTCTGCAAACAAAATCGGCAGAAAGCATTCAACCGCATTTATCGGTAATGCTATCGCCGAGGAATATTCAACCGCTTCGGTTCTATCATTTGCAGATACCGAGGTTTATCCGGCAAACCTTGTTAAAATCACCAATATCCGTATGTACGGCGACAATAGGATAGATGCGGTCATAACCGACCTCGCAAGACTTTTCAGCCACGTCGGCGGACCGCTTTCAAAGGTCCTTTCCGCAACGTTAAGCGGACAGTTCGAAAAGCCTTCGATGATACGTATCATCGAAAGTGCCAACGACGGTCTTTGCGTTGCTATGGACGGACATAACTACTTTATCGGCAAACGCTCGTATATGCGCCGTTACCGCTTTGAAGCACCTGTTGACGAGGGTGACGAGGCTTATGAAAACGGCGTCGGCTCGGTAATGTACGTTATTATCAACGAAAAGCTTGCGGCAAAGCTTTATATAAGATATTCAATCAACCCCTTGTTCGATTCACTTTTGAAGGATATGTATAAAGCAGGTCTTTGCCTCGGTATAAAGACGCTCGACCCGAACATTAATAACGACCTTATCAACCGTGCGATAAAATTCCGCAAATGCCCCATATCCGTTCTTCGTGCGACCGATTCCGAGGACGTTGCAGGCGAAGTGGCAAGAGTTGACAGCGGTGTCGTTTGTAACTCCACGCTGCATAATTTCCTAAAAATGTTCGCACTTTGCGATAAGACCCGTCATTTAACCAAGAGTAACGTAATAATTACCGTCATAAGTGTTATTCTTTCCTTCCTCACCGTTTCCTTCCTTGCGGTAACGGGAGCGATAGGCGCAATAACCTCTCTCCATGCAGTTGCATTCCAGCTTTTCTGGCTGTTGCCTGTCTGGTTGATATCATTTTTGATGATGTAAATTCAACAAACTTGAAAAAATTTGGTTATTTCTCATAAAAAAGATAAAATTTCCCTTGATTATTTGCTCTTTGTAATATATAATACAATTATTGTATTATAATCACTTGGAGGATACTATCATGGCTAAGTTTACATCTTCTCAAATCAGAAATATCTGCCTTGTCGGACATAGCGGCGACGGTAAAACTTCTTTTGCTGAAGCTATGCTCTATCTCGCAAAGGTAACCGACAGACTCGGTAAACCTTCCGAAGGCAATACTGTCTGTGATTTTGATCCCGAAGAAATAAAAAGAGGATATTCTATTTCGACTTCTCTTGCAAGCCTTGAATGGAAGGGTACGAAGATCAATTTGCTCGATGCTCCCGGTATGTTCGGCTTTGCAGGCGAATCAAAGGCAGCGGCTTCGGTTGCGGCAAGTACTGTTATCGTAGTTGACGCAAAGAGCGGCTGTAAGGTCGGTACAGAGCTTGCTTGGGAAGTATCCGCAGGTAAGCCCAAGGCTTTCTTTGTAAATAAGATCGACGACGAAAACTCCAATTTCGAAGCAACCTTCAACGGCTTGCGTGAACAGTTCGGTACTTCGGTTTGTCCCTTGCTTATCCCCTTCAATGAAGGTACAGGCGAAGTTGGTCTTTATAACCTCATAACCAACGAGGTCTTCACTTGCGAAAAGAAGACCGGTAAGAGAATCGAAATTGCTCTCCCCGAAAAATATCAATCGATGATAGATTCCTATAAGGAAGCTCTCGTTGAATCTCTTGCTCTCACAAGCGAAGAGCTTATGGAAAAATTCCTTATGGAAGAGCCCTTCACCGAAGAAGAAAAGCACGAAGCACTTAACAGAGGTCTTTTGAGCGGTGACATAGCTCCCGTATTCTGCGGTTCCTCCACAGACCTTGCAGGTATCCGTTTCTTCCTCGATACTGCAGCGGCTTCCTTCGTTTCTCCGCTTGATATTATGAAATATGCCGATGAAAACGGCGAAACCCAGCTTTTTGTATTCAAAGTCCTTGCCGATAACTTCGGTAAG
>JAFVXP010000107.1 GCA_017501055.1 Clostridia bacterium
GCCGCAACGATAGCGCCCGAATTACGAACACTTTCGAGAATCGCAATAGCAAGCGAAGCACCTTCCGTTGGGTCTGTTCCTGCGCCGAGCTCATCAAAAAGGACGAGCGAGCCCTTTGAACATTCCTCCAAAATCGAAACGACGTTCACCATATGCGAGGAGAACGTAGAAAGCGATTGTTCGATACTCTGTTCATCGCCGATGTCTGCAAGAACTGCATCAAAAACAGGAAGTGCGCTTCCGTCGTCACAAGGTATATAAAGACCGCTTTGTGCCATCAATGCAAACAAACCAAGTGTTTTTAACGTTACGGTCTTACCGCCCGTATTAGGACCTGTAATTATCAATGCATTTTCCTTGTCGCCGAATTCAACCGAGATCGGTACGACCTTATCACGAGGCAAAAGAGGATGTCTGGCACGAATAAGCTTTATAGCGGGAGAGCCGATATTCGGACAAATACCCGCTATATCGGAAGAATAGGACGCACGGGCAAAAATCGAATCGAGGTCGATTATTGCTTGGTGGTCCACACGCAAGGTTGGAGCAATTGAAGCGATCTTTTGCGACAAAGCATAAAGTATCTTTTCAATTTCCTCAGTTTCTCTGCCCTTCAATTCACGCAGTTTATTATTAGCTTCAAGAACCGCCATGGGTTCGATAAACAACGTTTGTCCAGAAGCAGAGGAATCGTGGACAAGACCCTTAATTTCGTTTTTATGCTCTGCACGAACGGGTATGACGTATCTTCCCGAACGTATAGTAACTACCGCATCACGAAGATATTTTGAATTTTCGCCAAGAGTTATATTTGAAAGAATCTCACGCACGCTTTCTTCCGCACGGCGTATATCACGACGAATTTTGTAAAGCTCGGGCGAGGCATCATCGGCAATCATATCCTCGCCGATGATCTTAACGGTTATTTCCTCGGCAATACTGCGAGAGCCCGTTAACGCCGAAAAATAGGGTTCAAGCGCAGGCACGTTTTTTCCTTCGGGATATTTTTGTACCGCATATACCGAACGCAAAAGCGAACCTATTCCGATTAGCTCGATCGGTATTAAGGTTGCACCCTTTTCTGCTCTGTCGATTGAATCGATAATACCCATAGATGCAGAAAAGCTCGGAACGCCCTTCAATATTAAAAGTCCCAACGCTTCCGTAGTTTCGGCAAGCAGTCTTTTTACTGCCACAGGGTCGGTATTGGGTATAGTTTTCAATATCTCGAGCTTTGCCGTATCGGTCTTTGCCATTGACGCAACTCGGGATATTATTTTATCGTATTCAAGTATTTTTTTTGATTTAGAAAAACCTTTCATCAGTGTTCCTCATAAAAGTTTTAAATAAGCCTTCTTTACGGCAATTCCTCACAATGCTTATAAAACGAAAGTGTTTTAAAGCCACGTTCTGCACGTGAAAGTAAGAATCTTTCCGCACAGGCAGAGAGAAATTCCTCATCTTTTTCGCTTATTTTGAATGAAATAAATTTTGTAAGCTCGCTCTCGGTTATATGTAATATCGCTTTTACAACCGAACGTGTTAAAAACAAATCGTTTCCGTTGTTAAAAGCACAGTTCTTACAATATGACACGCCTTCGGTTATATTGAAAGTAATTTCTTCTCCGTCAAGCTCTTCACCGCATATCTCGCAAACCGAAACCTCGGGCAAAAAGCCGCATTCGGCACATATCCGCAATTCAAAAGCAGCTTTTATTATCCTACTTGAGTTCTTATCGTTTTCCAACGCATACAGCGAATTCAAAAGTATACGCAATATAATTCCCGAATCGTCTCCGGGAATTGAAAACGAAGAAGCAACGTCTGCCAAATAGCACGCCAACGAATATTTTTTTATATCCTCTCGTATCGGATAGAAATCTGCAATTAAAGAGGCTTCTGACAAAGTAAAGAAACCGTTTTTCTCATAGAGCAGCATATCCGAAAAAGCAAACAGCTGTGCGGATTTCAAATAAGGCGAAGAAAGCTTTCTAACACCCTTTGCATTGACCGTTATAACGCCCAAAGAAGAGGTTACGACCGTCAAAAGCTTGCTTGTTTCGCCTTTAGGTGTTTCTCGTATAACGATGCCTTTAATTTTGTGGCGCATTATTCAAGCTCTTCCTTATAGCCAAAGTCGGTCAACAGAGAAGGTCTGTCACGCCAATTTTCTTTACCCTTAACCC
>JAFVXP010000108.1 GCA_017501055.1 Clostridia bacterium
CCGACGACGAAACCGTATTTTTTGATATTTGATCTCTAATCACCCCAAGAAGTCTGACGACTTCTCGGGGACCCCGCAAAAAATCTTTTTTTCGTTTTTTTAAAAAAACGCTTGACAAACAGAAATATTCGTGTATAATAGTCTTTGCGCTTTGAGCGATTCCCTCTTTAAATTAGAGCGCAAAATGGAATATGCAGCTGTGGCGGAACTGGCAGACGCGCACGTTTGAGGGGCGTGTGGGCAACCGTATGGGTTCAAGTCCCATCAGCTGCACCAGAAAAAAACAGACACCCAATAGGGTGTCTGTTTTTTTCTGATTCCGCCGGGACTTGAAGGTCATATAAAACGTGTCGGGGACACGTTTTATATGACACGGGTTTGCGAACGCAGGAAGCGAGAGTGCGGTGGAACCGCACGGCAAGCAACGGAGTGAGCAAAAAGTCCCATCAGCTATTTAAGGCTCTTTTTATCTTTTCTCTTAAAATACGATTCTTTTTTTCGTCCTATTTTTTCAAGAAAATCAAATAAATATAAGTACATAATATTCAATACCAACGTAGCAATCGTAAGACCGAGCGTGAAACTGATTACGTTTCTATATGCACCTTCGGGAATTACACCGCCAAAACCGTTCGATTCAAACAGAAATGAGCAAAACACCAATAATACTACACAGCCTATCATCATATCTGCCATTTTCTTCTTCATCTTCTTATTCTTTTCAGAAGCATATTCCGAAACTTTTTCTATGGTTTCTTTTGTTTCTATATCCATAATGTCCTTTTTTCTTTCTCCGTCCAAAATTTCACGTATATCTACGTCATAAAAATCTGCAAGTTCAACAAGAACGCTCAAATCTGGCATATTATTTCCATTTTCCCAACGAGAAACAGTTCTACCGCTGACGAGCAATCGTTCGGCTACTTGCTCTTGTGTCAAATTTTTTTCTTTTCGTAATTCCTTTAAAAATTCGCCTATTTTCTTTTGATTCATTTTACAGCTACTCCTTTCGAGTCAATTATACCGTTTTTACTTTATCTTTCTACGACATATAACGAGAAAATCCTTCTTATGACCGGACACGTATGTCTAATAACGGTAATTATATCTGATAAATATATGTTTTTCAAGATTTCGCTTCAAACGGATTTTTCTTTCCACTTGTTATTTCTCTCAAATATGGTATAATATAATTACAGCATAAACAAACACGAGGTGTTTTTATGAATATAAACAAAGCCCTCTTGACGAGGTTTTCTAAAATTGCCGTTGCAATACTTCTTGTAATTGCTTTTACGGTTTCTGCGGTTTCTTGTGTTGCAGTACCGGTCGAAAGCGATACACCCGTCGATATTTCTTCTGTTTCTGATGTTGTTTCAGATGTTTCGAACGTTCCTTCCGAAGAACCTTCGAATGAACCCTCAAATGAACCTTCGAAAGAGCCGTCCGAAGAGCCAACTCAACCGCAAAAGAGCTCTCTTGAAGTGCATTTTATCGACGTTGGGCAGGCAGATTCTGCTTTAATTCTCTGTGACGGCAAGGCTATGCTTATCGACGGCGGTAATACGGGTGATTCAAGCGTCCTTTACACCTATCTTAAAAAGCAGAACATCAAGCATCTCGATTACGTTATCGGCACGCACGCTCACGAGGATCACATCGGCGGTATCCCCGGTGCATTGAATTTTGCAACGGTCGGAACGGCATATTCCCCCGTGACTGATTACGACAGCAAGGCTTTTGAAAACTTTAAAAAGGCTGTCGAAAAGCACAAGACCTCGCTTATCGTGCCTGATGTCGGAACAAGTTTTATGCTTGGAAGTGCAAAATGCAAGGTTTTGGCGGTCAACACCACCGACGATACGAACAATTCTTCGATCGTTCTGCGAATAACCTACGGCAAGACCTCGTTTATCTTTACGGGCGATGCCGAAAGAGAGGTTGAGCAGGCGATAATTAACCGAGAAGGCAACCTTGAATCGACAGTGCTTAAGGTTGGTCATCACGGGTCCGAAACGTCGTCAAGCTATGTCTGGCTTCGTGAGGTCATGCCCGAATATGCCGTTATTTCGGTTGGAAAGGGCAACACCTACGGTCATCCGCACGACGAGGTATTAAGCCGTTTGAAAGATGCAGGCGTTAAGACATTCCGTACCGACCTTCAGGGAGATATTATATGTACTTCCGACGGCAAGACGGTCACGTTCAATCCCTCGAAAAATGCAAATATTAACGTTTTCGATCCGCCGAGCAATAATCAATCGAGCACCTCTAAACCCGATGAAAGCAAAGGACCAACCCAATCGGAAAACAACGGTAAAGAAACAAAATATATTCTTAATACCAACAGCAAGAAATTCCATTATCCAAGCTGTTCGAGCGCAGACACCATAAGCGATGCCAACCGAAAGGAATTTAACGGAACCCGTGACGAGCTTATAAAGCAAGGCTATTCCCCCTGCGGAAGATGCGACCCGTGATTTTGGTATAGAAAAAAAGACACCCGACGGGTGTCTTTTTGGTTTGGTGTGATTAATATTCTTCCGAATACAATTTATCGTATTGCCAACGGAACGGGTTTTCGTAGATGTACTTTACGTGCTTGTCGTAATCTTCTTGATTTCTGATTACATGGTCATAGGAACGGTATTGCCAAATATTTTCACCGTATTCTTTATTGCAGAACCTCTTGAACGTTGATATGAAACGAGATACGGCAGAATTTTGAAGTGACGTGTTTCTTGTAGGGAGTAAGCGTCCTCGACGGTCCGTTTTTGTTCTCTATTGCATTTACGGACAATATCATGTGAATATGGTTCGGCATAATTACGTAATGCTCAACGGATATGTCGTCGTAAAAAGCATTTAATTGTTCAAGGTATCTTTTTGCAATTTTTCCGTATGGTAATAATTCGGGGGACGGACCGTCGGGGACGCTTACTCCCTACATTGGGTATATCAATGACCGAATCGGAAATCACACGAGATAGAACACACCGTCTGTTTTGCGTACATATTGTGATAAAATACGAGCCGACGCAATTATAGTCTGCGTCCTTCAACCTTGTGGTTTTTCGTTTTTCCATATTTAATTTTTGTAATTTGCGTTTGATTTATTGCGTTTTACATACGAAATTATTTCCCATACGATACCGACGCAGATGGAAATAAGAATGACCGAAATCAGCCATTGCCACCAAGTATTCATTCTTGTTCCGCCGTCACCAATATATTCTGTGTTGAAGATGAATCCCAATATATAGCCGAGATTGTATCCGATAGACGGACAAATAACTATTTTTTGCCAATCACACAGAGCTGCAATTATGATTACGACCAACGTTATTATCATAACCAAACGAACAAAATCCGGGGTATAGTATCCCATTCGTTCCAACAATACATAGGCAAGCACGTGGAAGCCTATATACAAAAAAGCAATTGAACCTAATAAAATCAAAAGTCTTTTGATTATTCTATTGTTTTTGATTTTTTCTATCATTGAATAAAACCTCCCGAATTGAATATTCTTAATTCTGTTTCTGCACGGTTTTATATTCGTCGTAGAAGCGGTAGTATTTACATCTGCCGTTATCGTTGGTCATAAAGGAGACCATTTCGTCCTCGTCAAAGACGTTTCCGCAGACCAGATCGCCCGTTTCGTCATCGATATAGGCGAATTCGCAGGTCTCGCAGAGGGCATCAATACTCATAATCAACGCAGGTGCGGCTTTCACGCACACCCTTCATAAATTCACCGACAGCCTTATGGAGAGGATGAACGATATATTCGTCCAAGCCTTCCCAATCGTTATAATCGGCAAGAAGTATCATATCATAGTTGCTTTTTGCAGCTTTTTCATCGTTAAAGCGGACCTCGGACGCAACGAGCGTGGGTATCTTGCCCTGAAGGTCTTTAAGCATATTTGCGGCAATTTCAAGATTTTCTTTCTTTGTTCTTCCTTCTGCATTTTCAAGGAATTTGAACATAACGATATGTTTTACCATTTTTAGAACTTCCCTTCGAGATTCTTATTTATTTCTTCGTTTCCGCCCTTGACGACACAATACCAAAGATAATTTTCCTTCTTTGTGAATTTTGCGGTCTTTAAGGCTTCGGTATCCATTGTGGGATAGGATTTTGCGTTTTGTATCTTAAGGTCGATCCTTGCCTTGAGATAAAGCATAAAATCGTCGATATCCTTTTCGTCCTTAAACTTGAAAATACCGAATTCGCAAGGGTCAAGCGGTCTTGATTCATCGATATAAACGGCATATTCTTCTACCTTGCCGAAATCGGGCATAGATGCGGCATCGCCGTAATAGGCACGTATAAGGTCTTCGTCAAGATATTTACCGGGCTCCTGAGACTTTGAAGTGAAGCGGTTTCCGCCCGAAATTTCATATTTTGCGATGATTGCGTCTGCTTCTGCTTCGATATCAAGCGAAACTATCTCCTTTTGTTCCTCTTTATCCTCACAGCCGATGAGCGTGAAAACGGTTATAATACATAGTAAAAATGCAAAAATTCGTTTCATGATTCGTTGCCCTTTCGTTTTTTATTATGATACCGCTTTTTCCTTTTTGTGTCAATGGATTTATTTTTAAAAAAATACTTTTCAAGAGGTTTATTTTGTGATAGAATACTTGCGTTATAATGAAAGGAGTTTTTAATATGGTTTTCTCATCGTTGATATTCATATTTGCATATCTTGCAATAACTCTTTTCGTTTATTACATAACTCCCCTGCGCTGGCGCAATCTTGTTTTATTTATCGTTTCCCTTGCGTTTTACGGTTGGGGCGAGCCGAAATATATAATTTTGATGCTTGTTTCGATTATAAGCGCCTATGCTTTCGGGTTCGGTATCGAAAAATACCGTAAAGAGGATAAAACCGTCGCAAAATGGCTTTTATTTGCGTCTTTGGCGGTTAATCTTTCCTTCCTTTTGTTTTTTAAATATTACAATTTCTTTGCCGAAAACATCGGTTTTGATATGATAGAGGACCTTACGTTGCCTGTCGGTATATCCTTTTATACCTTCCAGATAATGTCCTATTCGATAGACCTTTACAGAGGCGAAGTACCTCTTGCAAAGAAGTTTGTTCCCTTTGGAACCTACGTAACTCTTTTCCCCCAGCTTATCGCAGGGCCCATTGTCCGTTACAAGGACGTTTGCGACCAGCTTGAAAACAGAAAAGAGACGGTTTCGAAGTTTGCATCGGGTGTTTCCCGTTTTGTTACGGGACTTGGTAAAAAGCTGATCCTTGGCGATGCCGCTGCGGCATTGGCGGAATATTTTGAAACTGCAGGCGGATTTGCTCCCACAGTTATCGGTTCTTGGGCGGTTATGCTCTTCTATACCTTCCATATATATTTCGATTTTTCGGGATATTCGGATATGGCTATCGGGCTTGGCAGAATGTTGGGATTTGAATTTGTGGAGAACTTTAATTATCCATACATCGCAAAAAGCATTACCGATTTTTGGAGAAGGTGGCATATCACCCTTTCAACGTGGTTCAGGGAATATATCTATATCCCCTTGGGCGGCAACCGTGTCGGCAAGGCAAGAGGATTTTTGAATCTCTTGACCGTTTGGCTTCTAACGGGATTTTGGCACGGTGCGGATTGGAATTATATAATCTGGGGGCTTTATTTCTGGGTATTCCTCGTTATCGAGAAGGCTTTCCTCGGTAAGCTTTTAAAGAAAATTGCTCCGATTGCACATATCTATTCACTTTTCATTATCGGTTTTGGTTGGATGATCTTCTTCCATAACGATATTGGCGAGATTTTGGTTTATCTTAAGCAGATCTTCGGCATCGGCACGGCGTTTTCAAGCTCTTCGGTTTGGAACGAGGTAATTCGTGTACTTCCCTTTATTGCAGTTTGCATTCTTGCCTGCACGCCGTTACCGAGAAAGCTCTTTGAAAAGGCAGAAGAAAAGTTTAGGTTCGTTACGGCATTAAAGCCGTTTGCAATTACATTGCTGTTTATAGTATGTATTGCTTATATGGTGGACAACAGCTTTTCTCCCTTCCTTTATTACATCTTTTAAGGAGTAGACGATTATGAAAAAATACTCCGAAATTATTTCTATCATTCTTTTCTGCGCTATAATCGCTTCGCTTTCGGTTTCGTTTGTTATTTCAAAGGATATCCCCTTTTCAGAGCAGGAAAACCGTGAGCTTGCACAAGCACCAAGTCTTGACAGGGAATCCTTCTTCTCGGGCGAATTCGGAAAAGAAATGAACCTCTATTTTTCCGACCAATTCCCTCTTCGCAGTTTATTTGTCAACATTAAAAGTATGACAGAGCTTGCGTTCTTGAAGGGTGAAAACAACGGGGTTTTGTTTAGTCAAAATCAGCTTGCCGTCAAGAGCTTTAATTCCTATCAATCACGCATTAACATCACCGAAAACACCGACCGTATATATCCCGAAACGATAAAGGCACAGTTTTTATCGGTCAACGCACTTGCCGAAAAGCTGAATATACCGCTTGTAACGGTCATACCGCCGAGAACGGTTGATATTGCAGATTCGGTCTTTAAATACGACCGTCCCGACGGCGATACCGCTTTCAATCTTATGAAGGATACTCTTTCCGATAAGACGGGATATATCAACACGTTGGACTTGCTTCGTCCCAAATACGAAAACGGTGAATACGTATATTACCGTACCGACCACCATTGGACAACGCTCGGCGCATATTATACCTATTGCGAGATCATGAAAAATCTTGGTCACGGTGAGAATATAATCCCTATAACCGATTTTGAGATCGAGCAGGTTGCCGATTTTTCGGGTACTACGGCGGCAAGAGCAAGCTTTCCTTTCTATGAAAAGGACACTCTTGAGATTTGGCATCTTTCCGACGAAAATGATTACGAGGTGACCGTTGACGGAGAAAAGCTTGACAGCTTTTACAGCAGAGATTTCCTCGACAAAAGCGATAAATATTCCGTATTCCTCGACGGCACACACGATATTACCGAAATACGCAAAAAGGGTGAAGAACGCAAAACGCTTCTTATCGCAAAGGACTCGTTTGCAAACTGTCTTATTCCCTTCCTTGCACGTGAATTTGATATAATCGCATTGAATCTGCGAACCAACACGGCGATTTCGGCTTTTGCGGAAAACTATTCCGCCGATGCGGTTCTTATAGTTTTTAACACAGAAAATATTATTACTTCTGCCGATTTAGGCAACGTAAGATAATAAAAGGAGGACATAAAATGAAAAAGTATTTAATTTTCATCCTTGCAATGCTGTTTGTGTTTACAACCTTCCTTGCGGCTTGCGGTGATGACACCACTCCCGACAATTCCCAAACAAACGAAAGCTCGGTTAACGAATCAAGCGCTGACGAAAGTGAATCGTCTACCGAAAGCCTCGACGCAAGCGAAGAAGGCAATCAAAGCTCGACCGATCCGAGCGACGTTTCCGAACCCGAAGTGTCGGAAAACAGCTCTGACGAAAGCGAAGAGCCTTCCAAAGAACCCTCTAAAGAACCGAGCAAAGAACCTTCCGACGAACCCTCTGACGAACCTTCCGACGAGCCTTCCAAAGAACCCTCTAAAGAACCTTCAAAAGAGCCCTCTGACGAACCTTCTGACGAACCTTCCGACGAGCCTTCAAAAGAGCCCTCTGACGAACCTTCCGACGAACCCGATGTTTCCGAAGAACCCGAAGACCCCGTTAACGAAATTTCCGTATTCACCTGCCGTTACACCGAAGGACCCTATTTTGCATTGGTCGGCACTTGTGAAGACGGTGCTGTCGTAACAGGTGTTGGCAACGGCGAGACCGTAACCTCCAAATCCTACAAGGGTTGGTTCTCCCTCCGTATGAGCTGTGACGCTATGTCCGTTGACGTTAAATTAACTCAAAAGGTAAACGGCAAGCAGGTTGGTAAAACTCTTGAATATAACGCTGTTCCCCAATATCCCGGCAACGATATGTGGCCTATGGTGGTTGGCGGCGATTTCCAATTCTTCCTCCAATCCATGCTTCCCGACTTTGAAGGAACAAATATCCCCTCTTCCTATAACTTAAGCTCTTTGACAAGCAGAGTTGCTTCAAGAATTAATTCTCTCCGTCAATACAATCCCGATGCGGAAATAATCTATATGGTCGTTCCTTCGGCTATGACGATGTATCCCGAGCTTGTTCCCGAAGATTACGAACAAACCAACGGAAAGACCAAGCTCGACCTTACCATGCAAGCGCTTAAAGACGGCGGTGCAACCGTTATCGACCTCAAGACCGTGTTTGCAAAACACAAAAAGGACTCTATGCCCCTTTATTACAAGCTTGACAGCCATTGGTCCGATTACGGCGCATACGTTGCATATACCGAGCTTTTCAACCATATCGCAACCAAATTCCCCGATGCAAAGCCCAGACCTCAGAGTGATTTCAACTGGAACCCCAAATATTACCAAAGCGGTGATATGTCCTATTATCTCGCAACCGACAAAAACGAGGCTTTGCAGTATCAGAACGATATTAAGGAATATTCATATTTCCGTACCTTCAAGGTCAACGTTCCTTCGTCTGTTACCGCATACGACAGATACGTTTCGGCAGATAAGCTTTCGTACAACAACAGTATGACCTACGCAAACACCGTTCGTACCAACAACGAAAAGCTTCCCTCTTGTATCGTTATGCGTGACTCGTTCTCGACGCAGATCTATGACATTCTTGCGGAACGTATGAACGTAACCCATTATTACGGTATGTGGGACTATTCTTGGAACATCTCCACCATCGCAAGCGAATCGCCCGATTACATCATCTATGTCCTTGCAGAATGGAATCTTGACGATATTATCCTTTACGGTTGATTTGATTCCCCAAAAATGCATATTAAAAAGAGAGGTTAAAAAACCTCTCTTTTTTGTATATTATTGAACATAACCGCATATATTATCATATAACAACGTTGGGAGTGTTTTTTATGAAAATACAATGGAAACAGCTTATTATTGCGGTGTTGATTCCGCTTGCCGTTGGATTGCTGTCGGGCTTTATAAGCTCGGGTCAGATGGAAGCTTTCGAGGCTCTTAAGAAGCCGTTTTTGTCGCCGCCCGGCTGGCTTTTCCCTGTGGTTTGGACGATTCTTTATATTCTTATGGGTATTGCAAGCTACCGTATTTGGATTGCGAGCGCAACAGACGACAAAAAGAAGAGTGCCCTTTTCGTATACGGCTTGCAGTTGGTGTTTAACTTCTTTTGGTCGATAATCTTCTTTAATTTAGAGATGTATCTGTTCGCCTTTATTTGGCTTGTTGCGCTTTGGATCTTGATCTACATTACCTACAAGCGTTTCGGCAAGATCGACACGGTTGCCGAATATCTGCTTATTCCCTATCTTGTTTGGGTTGCGTTTGCAGGATATTTGAATCTTTCGATTTGGCTTTTGAATTAAATCCTTGTGTCCCTGTCCGTTTGGGTGGGGACGTTTTTTCTAAATTTGCAATAAATCGAAAAAAAGGGTTGCAAAAAATCTTTTCCCGTGTTACAATACATCTTGCGGTTGCGTACCAGAGGTATCGAAGTGGGAACGAGTCCGAGCGCACCCTGTGGGTGATACAGCGAGGACGAGTTCGTGCAGCGGCCGAAATTTTGTGAGCGATTAGCGAACAGAAAATTTCGTCTCACCGCAAACCGGACATAACGGGGCGTAGACCCGTCGGTTGTACCCTTTAAAAACGATTACAACTTAATATTTTTCATATACGCAGAGGTATCGAAGCGGTCATAACGGGGCTGACTCGAAATC
>JAFVXP010000109.1 GCA_017501055.1 Clostridia bacterium
CCGCCGCAAGAAGCGAGAACGGGAACGAGGCAAAGCAACATAGCGAGAAGTAATGTAAATTTCTTCATATCTAATTCCGCCAGAATTATTTTGTTGTATTAATCTTACCACATTTTACTAAAAAATACAACTGTTTTTTTAATATTTTATTTATTTTTTCCGAAAAACTTTTCATACACTACCATTTTAGCGAATATTATTGAACAAATACAATACTTTACGGGGTTTTGCAATGAGAAGATTTATTTGTTTTTTATTAACTATTCAGCTTTTACTCATTCCCTTTTCGGTTACTGCAACCGAAGAAGCAAGCGTCTATCCTTATGATATACCGACGGGGAGCTTTTGGTTCGAGCCTGCTAATGCCGAATACATAAGCGACGGCGATGCAAAATCGCTTTTACTTATGGAATATTCAACGGGAAAGGTTTTGTTTGCCGAAAACGAAAAAGAACACCTCCCTATTGCATCGGTAACGAAGGTTATAAGCACGCTTTTGGTTATGGAAGCTATCGATTCGGGACGTATCTCGCTTTCGGATATGGTGACCGTTTCGGAATATGCCGCTTCTATGGGCGGTTCGCAGGTATTTCTCGAGCCGGGCGAGCAAATGACGGTTGAAGACCTTTTAAAATCGCTCGTCGTCGTTTCTGCGAACGACGCAACCGTCGCCTTGGGCGAATATATCTGCGGAAGCGAGGCTTCTTTCGTTTCCGCAATGAACGCAAGGGCAAAGGAGCTTGGGTGTGAAAACACGAATTTTGTTAACACGAACGGTCTTCCTGCCGAAGGACATTATTCCTGCGCTTTAGATATTGCTCTTATCACGAGAGAGCTTATGAAGCACTAGCTTATCTTTAAATACACGGGAATTTGGATGGACACGATACGCAACGGTGCCTTTGGTCTTGCCAACACAAACAAGCTTATCCGTTTTTACAAGGGCGCAACGGGTATGAAAACCGGCTTTACGGGAGAAGCAAAATATTGCCTTTCGGGTACGGCAAAGCGTGACGGTATGCACCTTATTGCCGTTGTGCTTGGTGCATCGACAAGCGACAAGCGTTTTGCGGCGGCAAAGGGTATGTTTGATTACGGGTTTGCAAATTATTCGATAATCACGCCCGAAATACCCTCTCTTGAGCCGATAAAGGTCACAAGAGGTATTTACGAAACAGTAAACCTTAAAACCGAGCCGATAAGCATTCTTTCCTCGAAGGGTAATTCGGGCAACATCGAGGCAAAGCCCTTTATTTCCGAAAGTCTGCAAGCTCCCTTTGAAGGCGGAACCGAAGCAGGATATATTTCCTATTGCCGAAACGGAGAAGAGGTTGGCAGAGCAAAGGTATATACCGAAAGCGGTGTTCACGAGATTTCCTACGGTTCGATTCTCGGTAAAATCTTCGGAGCTTTATTTTTCAGATAAATAAACATTGAAATAGAACACGGTTTTATGTATAATAAAAAAGAGGTGAAAAAAATGATTATCGAAGGACTTCAAAAGTTAACTCTGCTTGATTACCCCGGCCACGTTGCCTGCACGATGTTTTCACACGGGTGCAACCTTCGCTGTCCCTTCTGTCACAATGCGGGTTTGGTAGTACGAAAAGCAGATAATATAATAGATAAGGAAGAGATCTCTCAATTCCTTGAAAAACGCAAGGGTATTCTTGACGGAATCTGTCTTACGGGCGGCGAGCCTCTTCTTCAGAAGGACGCTGTTGAGTTTTTGAGATTTCTCCGCAGCTTTGGATACAAGATAAAGCTCGACACGAACGGTTTTTATCCCGAAAGGCTGAAAGAGGCTATCACGGAAGGTCTTGTTGACTATATCGCTATGGATATTAAATCCTCGCCCGAGAATTATTATAAAGCCGTCGGCATACAAGATATAGACATTGAACCGATGAAGGAAAGCGTTTCGATAATTATGAACTCGGGAATCGATTACGAATTCCGCACCACCGCCGTAAAGGGGATTCATACTATTGACGATTTTAAGAGCATCGGTGAATTTATCAAGGGTGCAAAAAAATACTTTATCCAGCAGTTTATTGACTCGGGCGACCTGATTTCGGGCGGTTTATCTGCCTTTTCAGCCGAAGAGACAAAGGTGTTGCTTGATAGCGTTTTACCATATGTTCCTACTGCCCAAATAAGAGGGTTATAGGTATATGGCATAAATAAACATAAAATAACACAAGATATTGTGCAAACCTACAAAACCACAATATCTTGTGTTTTTCTATTGACATAGCACCAATATTATGATATCGTTATATTCGCCGGCCGATGCCGCAAATGTTGAGTATATAATAAAAATTACAATATAGAAAGGTAACAGAACTATGTATCAGGTTGTTAAAAGAAACGGCAAAACTGCCGAATTTGACATCAAAAAGATCGCAGCTGCGCTTCAAAAGGCGTTTGAAGCTTGCGACCGTCCCACTCACCCCAGCGTTATAGATTTCCTTGCGCTCAAAGTTACCTCCGATTTCGAAACCAAGATCAAAGACGGTTATATCGCCGTTGAGGATATTCAGGACAGCGCCGAAAGCGTTCTTGCCCAGGCAGGCTATGCCGACGTTGCAAAGGCATATATCCTTTACCGCCGTCAGAGAGAAAAGCTTCGTAATATGAAATCGACTATGCTCGACTATAAGGCATTGGTTGACAAATACGTTAAGAACGTTGACTGGCGTGTTAAGGAAAACAGTACCGTTACTTATTCCGTCGGCGGTCTAATACTTAGCAACTCCGGCGCAATTACCGCAAACTATTGGCTCTCTGAGATCTATGATGACGAGATCGCAAACGCACACCGCAACGCAGACATTCACATTCACGACCTTTCCATGCTTACCGGCTACTGTGCAGGTTGGTCGCTTAAACAGCTTATTCAGGAAGGTCTCGGCGGTGTTCCCGGAAAGATAACCTCTTCCCCTGCAAGCCATCTTGCAACCCTTTGCAACCAGATGGTCAACTTCCTTGGCATTATGCAGAATGAATGGGCAGGCGCTCAGGCATTCTCCTCCTTCGATACCTATCTTGCTCCCTTCGTTAAGGTCGATAACCTCTCCTACGATCAGGTTAAGAAATGTATTGAATCCTTCATTTACGGTGTTAATACTCCTTCCCGTTGGGGTACACAGGCTCCCTTCTCGAACATCACGCTCGACTGGACCGTTCCCAACGACCTTGCAGAGCTTAACTGCATCGTCGGCGGCAAGGAAATGGACTTCAAATATAAAGACTGCAAAGCCGAAATGGATATGATAAACAAAGCGTTTATCGAAATTATGATCGAAGGCGATGCTAACGGACGCGGATTCCAGTATCCTATCCCCACCTATTCCATCACCGCAGATTTCGACTGGTCTGAAACCGAAAACAACAAGCTTCTCTTTGAAATGACCAGCAAATACGGCACACCCTATTTCTCCAACTATATCAACAGCGATATGGAACCGAGCGACGTTCGTTCGATGTGCTGCCGTTTGCGTCTTGACCTCCGTGAGCTTAGAAAGAAATCCGGCGGTTTCTTCGGTTCGGGCGAAAGCACCGGTTCTGTCGGCGTTGTTACTCTTAACATGCCCAGACTTGCATACCTTGCTTCCGATGAAGAAGACTTTATGAGAAGACTCGACCACCTTATGGACGTTTCCGCACGTTCCCTTAAGATCAAGAGAACCATCATCACAAAGCTTCTTGACGAAGGTCTCTATCCCTACACCAAGCGTTACCTCGGCACCTTCGA
>JAFVXP010000110.1 GCA_017501055.1 Clostridia bacterium
AAGCAACGGAATACAGCATTTCTACAAATAAAGATATAAGAGATGAAGGCTACCGTGTTTTGCTTATTGCGGATATGCATTACGGCGTTTCGCTTGATTATGATGAATTGACCCGAAAATGTGCCGAAATGAGCGAATTTGACTCCGATATCGTCGTTCTTTGCGGTGATATTGTCGATAACGGAACTTCACCCGAAGAAATGCAAGAGCTTTTCAAGGCCCTTGGCGGAATCAAAAGCAAATACGGCATATTTTACGTATACGGCAACCACGACCGCTCGATGCGTTTGCTTGAAAGTGAATTCGGCGATGACGACCTTCAAAAAGCCATAACCGATAACGGTATTAAGATCCTGCGTGACGAAGTTATAACGCTTAATAACGAATTTACAGTAGTCGGCAGGGAAGACCGTTCCCGTGAGAGAAAAACGGTTTTTGAGCTTCAAAAGGATATTGACGAAAACGATTACGTTCTCGTTCTCGACCACCAGCCTTCCGAATATGCAGAAAACGCAAAAGGCAAGACAAACCTTGTCCTTTCGGGACATACCCACGCAGGACAGTTTTTCCCCGTGAACTATCTGTTGGAGCTTGTACCCTTCAACGACGGTGTTTACGGTATGTATGATATTGATGATGACACAAAAGCAATCGTAACCTCGGGCTTTGCCGGCTGGGCATACCCTTCAAAAACCTCGTCACCTGCGGAATATGCGGTTATTGATATTAAACCTCAATAAATATTAAACGGCAGAACAAATTCGTTCCGCCGTTTTTCTTGTTAAAAGAAAACCCCGCCATAGTGGCGGGGTTCCGTGTAGGCTATTGCCGATGAACAGAAATAACGAGTTAATACAACGAAGATATAAATATTCTGTTGTTTGTTGTTGTTTGAAATAACGCTTCTTGCCTCCCCTGTGTAAGGGGAGGTGTCACGGCGAGTGCGACCGCCGTGACGAAAGGGTTGTAGGATACGAAGTATCCGTAGCTTTTCTCATCGATGTTAATAGACAACCCTTCAGTCTTCTCGCTATGCTCGAATCCAGCTCCCCTTACACAGGGGAGCCGAGGGCGCAAACTCACAAAATTTGGTCAAGTGTACTGTGGACAGAACCCATTTACGGGTAGCAACCCATTGCGAACGAGGTGAGCAATGGGGGTTAATGGTGGTGGTGATGGTGATGGTGCGACGTTTCGTTTGAAAAATCGAGCTTACATTCTTCTTCGTGACAAAATTCCTCGCTTGATTCAAGCTCGAGCGTTGCGTGACATATTCCGTGCTCTTCAAGCTCTACACGAACCCTTTCCTTCGTTTCGTGGGGGTCAGCATCGGTAACTATATGCAGAGTAGCATAATTGCGGTGTCCGTCAAGGCTCCAAACGTGGATATGATGAACGTTTGTAACGCCTTCGATATTCAAAAGATGCTCTTTTATTTCTGATATATCAACGTTTTCGGGCGTTTTTTCAAGGAACAGTCCAACAACGATTTTCAAAGTTTGAACTGCATTAAACAAGATAAAGACAGCAACGCATATAGACAGAATCGGGTCGATTATAGAAATATCGGTAAATCTCATAACGATTGCGCCGATAAGTATTACAAGCCAGCCAAGCACGTCTTCAAGCATGTGAAGGTTAACGGCTTTTTGGTTTATAGAGTCGCCGTCACGTGTAAAATATGCCGCAATGAAATTCACAAATACACCGACAACACCGAATACTATCATTCCGTCGTAATTAATGGGCATCGGATCTATAATTCTGCAAACGGCATTATAGATAACAACGCAAGAGCCGAAAAGCAGGATTGCCGTAGTAATCAGACCGCCTATGAGCGAATAGCGAACGTAGCCGTAGGTATGCTTCTCATCGGGCTGTCGCTTGCTTATTTTTTCAAGAATGAACGATATACCGATGCTCGTCGCATCTCCGAAATCGTGTACCGCATCGGAAATTATCGCAACGCTGTTTGTAAATATTCCGCCGATAAGCTCAAATATCGAAAAAGCAAGATTGAGAATAAAGGCGATAAGTATATTTTTTTCTGTTTTCATAAGTCCTCCCGTTGACTAAACTCGATTTTTCCGATACAATAAATACACTATCGAACAAATCGTTCTGTTATTATTGTATGTACCTTGTGTATGAAAATCAACAATCAAAAAAGAGATTAAGTACGATACGGAACAAAAACGAAAAATTGTTCAAAAGAGGA
>JAFVXP010000111.1 GCA_017501055.1 Clostridia bacterium
TGAATATAGTTCTCTTTTTGCCGATAGGACTAACCCTGCCTTTTGCATTTAAATTCAAGTATACAGTAACAATTACAGTACTGTTTTCGCTTGTATATTCGTTGTTTATCGAATATCTCCAATATTCCTTACAACGTGGATACTTTGATACAAGCGATTTGATCTTAAACGTTTTCGGCGCAAGTATTGGAGTTCTTTCAAGCGTTATTTCTCAAAAAGTATTAAAATCAAAGTCAAACTAAAACAAAAATCCTCCTGCAATCTGCAGGAGGATTTTTTGTCTATTGATCTTAGATTTCAGGGAAGCATTCTCTAACAACGTATTCAGTGTGCAAGAGCTCGTGAGCGAGGTGAGAGTTGGGTTCACCAAGGAACTGCTCGTAGAGTGCTTTGATCTGAGGATTGTTGTGAGATTGACGAAGAACCTGTCTTTCATCTTCGGAGTAGAGTGCCTGAGCTCTCTTTTCCTTGTAGGTATCGATAATGTCGAGGTCTTCGTTGGGGAGGAAGCATTCTCTAACGTAAGGCTGACCGCCGCCGTTGATACAACCACCGGGACAACCCATGATTTCGATGAAGTGGTACTTGCTGGTACCTGCAGCGATCTCATCGAGAAGAACCTTAGCATTCTTCATACCGTGTGCAACTGCGATGTTAACAGTCATACCTGCCAAGTCAAGGCTTGCTTCTTTAATGCCGTCAAAACCACGAACAGCTTCAAACTTAACTGCATCGTGTTCCTTGCCGGTGAGAATGTAGTGTGCGGTACGGAGAGCAGCTTCCATAACACCGCCGGTAACACCGAAGATAACGCCTGCACCGGTGTATTCACCGATGATGTCAGAATCGAATTCTTCGTCGGGGAGCTTAGCAAAGTTGATACCGCTTCTCTTGATGAGCTTGCCCAATTCTCTGGTCGTGAGAACTGCGTCTACGTCCTTAACGCCACGAGACTTAAGCTGGTCTCTTTCTGCTTCGTACTTTTTAGCGGTACAAGGCATGATCGAAACAACAAACATATCTTCGGGCTTAACGCCGATCTTTTCAGCATAGTAGTGCTTGAGAACAGCACCCATCATTTCGTGAGGAGACTTGCAGGAAGAAAGGTGAGGCAACAAATCGCCGTAACGAATTTCAGCGTAGTTGACCCAACCGGGCGAGCAGGAAGTGATCATAGGAAGCGTTCCGCCGTTCTTGATTCTTCCGAGAAGCTCGGTAGCTTCTTCCATAATGGTAAGGTCAGCAGCATAGTTGGTATCGAATACCTTCTTAAAGCCAAGGCGTTTCAAAGCAGCAACCATCTTGCCGGTAACAGGGGTACCGATCTTCATGCCGAATTCTTCGCCCAATGCAGCTCTGACAGCGGGAGCAGTCTGAACTACAACGTATTTGCCCTGTGCCATAGCAGCGTCTACTTTAGCGATTTCGCTCTTTTCCATAAGTGCGCCGGTAGGACAAACGTTAACACACTGACCGCACATAATGCAGGGGCTCTTGTCAAAGGTTCTGTTTTGTGCAGGACCGATAATTGTCTTAAATCCTCTGTTCTGGAAGGTAAGAACGCCGTCGCCGTGAGCATTAGCGCATCTTGCAACGCATCTTCCGCAAAGGATACATTTAGAAGTGTCACGAACGATAGAAGGAGTAACGTCGTCAAAGGTGGTCTCGGTCTGAGAACCTAAGAACATATCTTCTCTTGCACCGGTAAGCAGTGCAACGTGAAGAAGCTCACATTTATCATTCTTTTCGCACTGTTGACATTTCATAGAGTGGTTGGAAAGAAGCAATTCAACCGAAGCACGTCTTGCGGCGGTAGCTTTGGGAGAAGAGATGATAATTTCCATACCTTCGTTGACGGGGTATACACAAGAAGCAACGAGACCTCTTGCGCCGACAACTTCAACTAAACATACACGGCAGGAACCCTTGTTGCATTCGCCGTGATTGAATGCACAAAGAGAAGGAATTTCGTAACCGCAAGCACGAGCAGCTTCCAAAACGGTCATTCCCGATTCAACCTGATAAGGAATACCTTCTATTTTGATGTTAATTTTAGCCATAATTCCTTACCTCCTTATTTCTTCTCAATAGCGCCGAATTTACAGGACGAGATACACATACCGCACTTGATACATTTTTCTTGGTCGATCGAGTAGGGTGTTACGCGTACTTCGCCGGTGATTGCACCAACAGGGCAAACACGTGCGCACAAAGAGCATTTCTTACATTTTTCGGGATCAATTTCATATCTCATAAGGTTCTTGCAAACCTTAGCAGGACATTCTTTCTTTTCGATATGAGCTATGTACTCATCTCTGAAGGAAGCGAGAGTCGAAAGAACGGGGTTAGCTGCAGTCTGACCGAGTGCGCAGAGCGAACCGATCTTGATTGTCTGAGCAAGCTCTTCAAGCTCTTCAAGATCCTTCATGGTAGCCTTACCGTCGGTGATCTTTTCGAGATATTCAAGCAAACGCTTTGTACCGATACGGCAGGGAGAACATTTACCGCAGGATTCGTCGCAGATAAATTCCATATAGAATTTAGCAACGTCAACCATACAGTTGTCTTCGTCCATAACGATCGCACCGCCCGAACCCATCATCGAGCCCTTAGCAACGAGGTTGTCAAAGTCGATGGGGGTATCGAGGTCTTTTTCGGTCAAGCAGCCGCCGGAAGGACCGCCGGTCTGGATAGCCTTGAACTTCTTACCGTCGGGAATACCGCCGCCGATATCGTAGATAAGCTCACGGAGGGTTGTGCCCATAGGAATTTCAACAAGACCAACGTTGTTGATCTTACCGCCGAGTGCGAAAACCTTGGTTCCACGGCTCTTTTCGGTACCGTACTGCTTAACGGAATCAGCACCGTTGCGGAGAACGTAGGGAACGCAAGCGAGCGTTTCAACGTTGTTAACGATAGTGGGACATTCCCAAAGACCCTTAACAGCAGGGAACGGAGGACGGGGACGGGGCATACCACGCTGTCCTTCGATAGAGTTAAGGAGAGCAGTTTCTTCACCGCAAACGAATGCGCCTGCGCCCAAACGAACGTGTGCACGGAAGGAGAAGTCTGTGCCCAAAATATTGTCGCCCAAGAGACCGATTTCTTCAGCCTGCTTGATAGCGAGATTCAATCTGTTAACTGCGATGGGGTATTCAGCACGAACGTAGAAATAACCGTTCTTAGCGCCGATAGCATAAGCTGCGATAGCCATACCTTCGATAACTGCAAGAGGGTTACCTTCGAGAATGGAACGGTCCATAAATGCACCGGGGTCGCCTTCGTCACCGTTACAAACAACGTATTTCTCGCCGTCGGGCTGATCGTAAGCGAACTGCCATTTTCTGCCGGTGGGGAAGCCGCCGCCGCCACGTCCACGGAGACCGGATTCCAAAACTTCTTTAATAACGTCTGCTCTGTCCATCTGCAAAGCTTTTGCAAGACCCTTGAATGCGTCTGCGCCCAAAGCTTCGTTGATGTCTTCGGGATTGATAACACCGCAGCCGTGAAGTGCAACACGAACCTGCTTCTTGTAGAAGGTGATATCTTCCTGTTTAGCAATCTTTTCCTTGGTGATAGGATCGATATAAAGCAATCTTTCGATGGTTTCGCCGCCGATAAGGTCCTTTTCAACGATTTCTTCTACGTCGTCGATGGAAACCAATCTGTAGAGGGTGTCTTCGGGATAGATCTTAACGAAGGGACCCTGAGAACAGAAACCGAAGCAACCAACCTGGTTAACAGAGATTCTGTCGGAAAGACCTTTTTCTTCTATAAGCTTAACAAATTTAGCCTGGATTTCTGCGGAGTTCGAAGAAAGACAGCCGGTACCGCCGCAAAGAACAACAGCTCTTTTGCTGGAAGCACCCTGGAACTTGCCTTCCATGAATTTTTCACATTGAGCCTGCTTGGCACAAAGTTCTTCAAAACTCTTTATCATTCGTCTTTACCTCCCTGTGCACGCAATTCCTCGATAATACCGGGAATAGCTTTAACTTCAACCTTGGGGTAAACCTTACCGTTTATGGAAACAGCGGGGGCAATACCGCAAGCACCGATGCAACGAAGAGCGTCGATAGTAAACATACCGTCTTCGGTCGTTTCACCGGGGGCAATTTTGAGAATCTCGGAAAATTTGTCAATAACCTGCTGTGCGCCCTTTACGTAACAAGCAGTACCGAGACATACACCGATGATGTATTTTCCTTTCGGCTTAAGCGAGAAGAACGAATAAAACGTTACAACGCCATAGATTTCAGCAACACTAACGCCGGTTCTCTTCGATACGATTTCCTGAACGTCCAAAGGAATATATCCGTATTCCTTTTGAATGTCACTCAAGATCATCATCAAAGGTGTTCTTTCGTCTGCATAGCGATCACAGATTTCGTTGATTTTCGCAACAGCCAAATCACTTAAATGAGCCATGAATAGCCCTCCTTATGTTTTTTTCGCATCCATTGGGAGATGCGTGACTTTGATATAAAACCCAATCAGCCATACCGAAGGTATGACCGTATCACTCAACCTATATTGTATATCCAAACGCCCAAATTGTCAAGGGTGATTTGCTGAAAAAACAAGTAAATTGCAGGAAAAGAACGCATTTGAAAATTTAATGTAATAATAATTGTTAAAAGCGGAAATTTATGCTATAATAGACCTACGAAAAGATTGGAAACCGGAAGGTGATTTTATGCATTTTAAAATAAGTGAAAAGCTGTTTTCGGATATTAAGAAATATATAGACGATAATTACGTCGAAGAGCATATCGATTACCGACGTGCAAGCAAGCCTTTATTCACGTGCAGATCCGTCTGTATGCCTGCCCGTGAATGCTCGGCACCGAA
>JAFVXP010000112.1 GCA_017501055.1 Clostridia bacterium
AAAACCAACCTACGCCGTGGATAAAAAACGTATCACGGGAACGACACGGAAATTTGAAATGTGCCTACACCGTGAAAATAAAAAAAGGACATTTTCGAGAATCGAAAGTGTCCTTTTTGTATTAAAAAGTTTTGAAAAGAGAGCACGAGAGAAAAACTTTTTCAAAAGTTTTTCTTTCGTAAACCCCAAAACCCTAAAATCAAGCATTCAACAACGCATCGACTTCTTCAAGCGTGGGAACGGAAGCGATAGCACCGTGCCTTGAAACGGCAAGCGCACCTGCGGCGTTTGCGAATTTTGCAGCCTTTAAAATATCGTTCGTGCGGAGATATTCAACCGTCAAAGCGGCGGTGAACACGTCGCCTGCTGCGGTTTTGTCTGCAACGGGTACGTCGAAGGGGGAGATAAGATCGCAATATTTACCGTCGTAAACGTAGCAACCACGTGAACCGAGCTTCAAGACGACGTAACCGATGTTAACTCTGTTGCAAAGCGCAATAGATGCACGCAGGCAGTTTTCCAAGCTGTTTGGACGGATACCCGTGAGGATCTCGGTCTCTGTCTCGTTGGGGGAGAGTACCTCTACACGCTCAAGCTTTTCCAAGGGAAAGTTTGCTCTTGCAGGGCCTGCGTCGAGGAAGAATTTAACGCCGTCGTCGGCGGCAAGACGTGCCGCATTTACGATGGCTTCGGGATTTATTTCAAGCTGGGATATGACCGCATCGGGATAGCAGGAGAATGCGTTTTCAACGTCAGCCTCGCAGATCTTGCGGTTTGCGCCCTTGAAGGATATAACACGGTTTGCACCGCTTTTTTCAAGCATAACCACAGAAAGCCCCGTTTGTTCAAGTCTGTCGGCTTTGACAAAACGGGTATCAACACCCTTTTCCTTGAAAAGCGCAATCAATCTGTCGCCGTAAGCATCGTCACCCACACGTGAGCACAAGACCGCACTCTCACCAAGCGCAGCAACGGCAACGGCGGTATTTGCACCCTTTCCGCCGGGTGTGAACGCATAATTGCCCTCGGACACCATGGTTTCGCCGGGAGCAGGTATATATGGAGTGTTAAGAAGAAGGTCGATATTCGAGCTTCCTGCAACCAAGATTCTTTTTGCCATCGGGAAATTCCTCCGATTTTACAGTATATATAATATATTACAACAAACTTTCTCGGTTGTCAACCTTTGTGAGATACATACAATTTCGGGGTTGTATATCGGCAGTTTTGCCGTAGATTTTACCTGTTAAATGTGTTAAAATATCTGTGATTAATAAATTTTTGGAGGCTATTATGACAAAGCGTATTTTAGCAATGTTCCTTGTTGTGTGTATGGTAACGGCTTTGGTTCCGTTCACCTTCATCACAGCTTCGGCAGCTCCCGTTTCTTCCGATGACGCTATACAGATCAAAGTAGACGTTACCAACACCTACAGCGATACGTATGTAAACAATATTATCGGTTGGGCATCGTCCGATGCTACTCAATCAGTTGAAGACATTTACGGTCTCTCTGCCGACAATGCAACTTTCCAATGGTTTTATAAGGCGTTGTTAGTTTATGACGAAGAAAACAACGGCTATATCGTAACACAATATGAGCTTCCCGGCGAAGGTGCAAATCAGTACGATTCCTGGACCCTCGGCGAAAACAGATTTGTACTTATGTGCTATTCGGGCACGACCAACGCCGGCGACCTTCAGGCATTCCAAAATCTTGAAGTCGGCGATATTTTCACCACGACCGCTACTTTCGACCAATTTCTTAACACCGGCTCGGTTAACATTTATCTTGACCAGTTCGGCGAAGATATGATCAAGCGTACCGATGCAACTATCGATCTTAACATCGGTTGGCCTTCTCACAGCAGTTTTGTCGAACCCTATGACCAGACATATTTCTTTGCTGACGGAAGCAAGCAATATAACCTCGGTGGCTTCTATAACGATACAAACGGCAATTTCCCCGGCACAAACCTTGCATATTGGCATAAGGTTCTCTTTACCTATAACGAAGAAACAGATAGATTCGTTGTAACCAAGTTTGAAACAGCGGGTGAAGGCAAAACCGATTATTCAACCTGGACCGTAGGCTTGAACGATATGGCTGTTATTGCTTATAACACAGCTCCCTGCTATAACGATTTAGTAAGCCTTCAAGTCGGCGACGAGCTTACTCTTGTCGGCACAACTTTTGAACGTATCCAAACAGGTGACGGCTCTCCCGATGACGTTTTGACCGGCGCACAGCTTGTATTTGACGTTGAAGAAGAGGTTACTCCCGCATATCCCGACGTTTTTGATATAGTTGCAACCAACACCTCTCTCTGCTATGACGAAGGCGAAACCGTTTATCTCAGAATCAAGCTTAACCCCATCCTTCTTGAGGGCGGTCTTTCCGGTGTTGGATTTACGGTTAATTACGACAGCGAAAAGCTCACTCTTATCTCCGACCTTGACGAAGATAACGATAACGCTCTCGATTGTTTGAATAAAGTACCCAACGATAATTGGGAAAACCTTTCCAACGTAAAGCATACCGTTGATGATGAAGGTATTGCAACCCCCGTCAACGACGGCGTTATCAACGTTATCGCACTTACCGTAAGCACGGATACTGCGGATTTCATAAGTGACGTTAATTCCAAATCACTTCTCTTTGAATTTGCATTCGAGCTTAAGGAAGGCGCAACGGGCGATCTTCTTTTCACCGTTCCCGATGAAAGCATTCTTGCTATGCAAAATACCGAAACCGGCTTTGATAAATATACCGGCACGGGTCTTGAAAGAGTTATAAAGGCACACTCCACTTCCACCGTTGCAGACTGCACAACAGAAGCTCGTTGCGACAACTGCGGCAAGCTTATGGAAGCAGCAAAGGGTCACACCCCCGGCGCAGAGGCTGATTGTGAAAACGATCAGGTTTGTACCGTTTGCGGTGAAGTTCTCAATGCAAAACTCGGCCACGATTTCGACGATGCATGGACTTATGACGAAACCAACCACTGGCACGCTTGTGCAAACGGTTGTGATGAAGTATCCGACCTTGCAGAACACACCTTCGTAGGTGACGATTGCGAATGCGGATATACCAAGGGTCACGTTCATACCCCCGGCCCGGAAGCAGACTGTGAAAACGATCAGATCTGTACCGCTTGCGGTGAAGTGCTTACCGAAAAACTCGGTCACAGCTTCACTAACTACGTATCCGATAATAACGCAACCTGTACTTCCGACGGCACAAAGACCGCAAAGTGCGACCGTTGTGATAAGACCGATACAGTAACCGAAGAAGATTCTGCACTCGGCCACGATTTCAATACCGAATGGAAGTATGACGCAACCAACCACTGGCACGAATGTGCAAACGGTTGCGGAGAAACTTCCGACCTTGCAGAGCATACCTACGACGGCGATACCTGCGAATGCGGATATGAAAGAGACCACGTTCACGTTCCCGGTGCGGAAGCAGACTGTGAAAACGATCAGGTATGTACCGCTTGCGGCGAGGTTCTTAATGAAAAACTCGGCCATAGCTTCACTAACTACGTATCCGACAACAACGCAACCTGCGAAACTGACGGAACAAAGACCGCAAAATGTGACCGTTGCGACAAGACCGATACCATTGACGATGAAGGCTCGGCTCTCGGCCATAGCTTCACAAATTATGTGTCCGACGGCAACGCAACCTGTCTTGAAGACGGCACAGAAACCGCAAAGTGCGACCGTTGCGACAAGACCGAAACCAGAACCGATGAAGGCTCGGCTCTCGGTCATAGCTTCACAAATTACGTATCCGACGGCAACGCAACCTGCGAAACTGACGGAACAAAGACCGCAAAATGTGACCGTTGTGACGTAACCGATACCATTGACGATGAAGGCTCGGCTCTCGGCCATAGCTTCACAAATTATGTGTCCAACG
>JAFVXP010000113.1 GCA_017501055.1 Clostridia bacterium
AATTTCGCAAATTTCTTAACAAACTGTTCCGAGGTCTTTCCCTTTTCGGGAGTTTTGTTTTCAAAATTGTCGTTCATAGGAGTTCCCCCTGAAATGTTTTTTGTCAATGGATATTATTATCATTTCAGGAAGGTCTTATTCATTTTTTATTGTCGCTTTTTTATTTTCACGGTGTAGGCATATTTCAGATTCCTACGTCGTTCCCGTGAAACATAAAAATTTGTTGTTTGTATTGGCTTTGTTGTTTCCATCGTAGGGAGTAAGCGTCCCCGACGGTCCGTTTACCTTGATTTCAAGAGAACGTTTTAGTTTTGTTGTTTATATCGGTTTGTATGTAGGGGAGGGTCTTGCACCCTCCCGCACCCGTGATTGTTTGTTGTATGAGATGTCATCAAATAAACCTTAAATGTATGGAACACATACATAAAAAACAACAACGGATTTGGTGTTCGGGAGGGTGCAAGACCCTCCCCTACACCCATGTATTTTGTTTTTTCGCAGACGTTAGGTCATACAAGATGTTTACCTTGCGGACAGTCGAGGACGCCTGTCCCTACAATATCATAATTTTTTCTTACTTTATAGACGGATTGTCATTCTGAACGATGGGGTCCCCAAATTAATCAATCAAAAACTTGTTTTTGATTGGGAGCGCAAGCGACAAAATTCGGATAATAAAACTCCAAAATTTCCTCAAAGGTCTTGCCGTTTTTTGCCATTGTTTCGGCGTGGCAGAGGCTCATACCAAACCCGTTGCCAAGCCCGTAGGCGGTTGCAAAAATGCCGTCGTCACGGAATTCAAGCGTGAACTCTGTTGAAGGGAGCGACAGCTTTTCTTTCAGCTCGGTCCCTTTAATATATTTCCCGTCCCAGACCGCAAAGCTGCAATCGTTGTTTTCGTCATAGACCAAAACGGCGTTTTCCCTGTCTTTGAGAATATTTTCATAGTGAATCGTCTTTTCGGTCTTATGTATCTCGCAGACATGATCCTCTTTTATTGGGGTCAATTCCTCGGCAAGCTCGAAGAATGCGCCCGACGAGCCCGAACACAACGTAAAAAGCGATAAAGCCGGCATATTTTTATAGGTCAGGAAAATTCCCTTCGTTTCATTGACGGCGGAAATGGTTTTTTCAAGCGTTTCTTCGTTGCAATTCTCTATGTCGCCAAGCGCAAAGCAACAGTCAAATCTGTCGCAAAAGTCAAAATCCGTATGCCTTCCGCCGAACGACAAAAGGTTCATACAGCAACTCCTGACGGCAACGGCAAGCGCTTTTTTCGATTCTGCCGATTCGCAAGCCTGTCCTTCGCCAAGCAATACACGTGCAACGTATTCGTCAAGGTTCATCAAAACCGTTTTTCCGTTTATATTGACCTCGACCTCCGTTTCCTTCCTGCCGACAAGCTTGCTTGAAACAAACGGTGTTGCCGTTAGGATTATTATAACCGCAAAAAAATAGAGCAACCATTTTTTCAAAAGATAACTTCCTTTAAAAATATTATTGCTCTATTTATATTCAATTAATTATATTTTATTCTTCAATGCTTGTCTTCAATTTTGCATTAAACATTCTTGAGCAGATATAGACCGAAATGCCGATGTCTGCAACCGAATACGCCGCATGTTCGTCGAACGAGAACGTTCCGAAGCAGTGCAAAGCAAGGTTCGGCACGGAATATACGAGAAGGAAAAATACAGAGAGAAATGCGGAAAGATAGAAAATGACCGCAGATTTCGGGTGTATATACGATTTTCCGTCGTAAAGGAAGAAGATCAAAAGCGAGGCAAGGCCGAGAATTCGGTAATCACCCGAAGAAGCCAGGGGCGCCGCATTGGAGTCCATAAAGCGTTCAACAAGACGCAAAGCCGAAAAGGTTGTCGGGAAAAGCATCAAAAGCGACAGCGTTGCATTCGACGGCATCGATTTTTGGCTCTTAAGCCCAAGAACCAAGAAGATCAATCCGCAGACCAAAGCCAACGCCACGCACGCAAGAGAGATTGGCGAATACGTCACTTCCTCCGTGACAACAAGCTTTTTAGCAAAAAGCGCAACGACGAAAAACATCGAGAATGCAAGCACCAACATTCCCGCAGGAGAAGCGGAAAGGTCGTGATAGATACTCGTCTTTTTCGTGAACAAAAGCGAGAGTGCAAAGGCAACGAAAAGAACGACCGAAGCTATTGCAAGCGCATTAAAGATTCTAACCGTGAGATTATCGGGAAGATAATAAGTATCGTTTTCATAGTTGTTCTTTTCCATATTATAATAAACAACAACCGCACGCAATACGGTCATAACGACAGTTACCAGTACTGCAACCAGACTGCGTTTTTTCTGCAAAACCATTTATATTACCTCCTCTTCGAATTTGCTTTACCATTATATAAGCCGAACTTCGTTTTGTAAATAGTTCGGCATATTTTTTACATTTTTTTAACTATTTCTGCGATGATTGAACAAATATTGCTGGGCAATGCCTGCATATTTGCCGAGAGTTTTGGGGTCAAACCCTTCTCCGTAGCTTTCGGCAATAACTCTTTTTACCCAAACGTCAATGGGGAACGCCTCGTAATACCCAAACCCGAAAAGCAGAACGCAGTTTGCCACCTTATCGCCGACACCCTTAATCTTTTTAAGCTCGTTCAAGGCGTTTTCATAGCCCATTTTGGGTATTTCCGATAAATTGATCTCGTTTGATGCAACCTTTTGAGAAGCATCGAGGATATATTTCGCACGGAAACCGCTTTTTATGGGGGATAGACCTTCAATACCGCATTTTACTATATCTTCTGCCGTCGGGAAGGAATAAAACCCGTTTTCTTCCTTTCCGAGCAAACGGCAAAGCGATTCTATAATCTTTTTTATACGGGGAATATTGTTGTTTTGTGAAATTATAAACGATATCAGCGTTTCAAACGGGTCCTGGCGGAATATCCTTATTCCCGAGCCGGTCGTCACGGCCTCCGAAATGACTTTGTCGTGTTCAAAGCTCTTTATTATCTCTGCGTAATCACGGCTTAGATCGAAATAGTCAAAAAACCTTTCTCTGAATTCGGCTTCGTCGATATTATCAAAAAACCAGCCCGATATATGCCTTTTAATATCAAGCACCCTGCCCATCGCAAAAAGCAGATAATTATCGTCCGAAACCTTCTCGAAACGGAAGCACTGACCGCATTCACACGACAAAAACGGGTCGAAATTTTTACAATCCGACAGAATTATTCCCTTTTCGTGCTTTATGAATTCCAATGCGCCGAACCTCTCGTTTTTTTACACTTTTTATACATCGTATGCATTAGCCGTGTTTACATAATCGGTGTGGATTATTGCGTTATCGAAACGTGGTTTTCCACTTTTTCCACACACTTTTCCACCGTTAAAACTCGAAAATTGCTTGATTTTCGGTGTTTTGCCTTTCAGTAATCCACATCGTCCACAAAGTTTTCCACAAAAGTCGCAAAACATTATGTAATATACACGTGGGCTTTTTCTGAAATTATTCTGAAAAATTGTCGATAAAATTCAGAAAATTTTGGGTTGAAAGTTTGGTGATTTTGCTATTTTTTATCGCCTGTAAGGAATTTTATAGATCGCTCGACAGAGTCCTTCGATTCACCCCAGGGTAGATCGCCGAAGCGATAGTCGAATTTCTTACAGAAAAGCGAAACGTCGTCCTTTAAGGAATCGAGATAGTTGCATATTTTTTCATTGGCGGCACGCACCAGGTTTTCATATCCGTCCTTCGAAAGAACACGCTTGCCTGCAAGAACGTATTCACGGTAATGGGGAAGGCAGAAATATCTTACCTCGGCAAAGGAGTTTCTAAAATCCCTTTCCTCGTCAAAAAGATATGCCGCCGTGGTATACATTTTTGAGATCTTATCCTCTATACGCTCGCAAACGTAGCAATTCTTCTGCATCGTTTCGATACGGGAAATGCTCTTGTTTCCGATACCACGGGAAAGGAAATTGCCTGTTTTCAGCTCTTTTTTTAATGATTCAAGATGTGTTTCGAGCATCAATGCAAGCCCAAGGCGGTTTTTCATACCGAACATCTTGTTATAATGACGGTTGCAGAAGCCCTTTTGGTTGGTCTCCAAACGCACGTCGTTTTCCATCATCGCCGCACCGAGTATTATATCAAGCTCGTCAAACTCCAATTTTTCGGCAAGGGCGCAGAAGGGGCATTTATCCTTATTTTCGGCAAAAGCCTCTGTGACGGGGATAGTATAGATATGTTCTTTCATTAATAATTACCTCAAATATGGCTTGTCGCAAAGGCATTAAGGCTTGTATCTCCTCTTACGCCTGCAAGATATTCATAATATCCCTGCGATGCGATCATAGCGGCATTGTCACCGCACAGTTTAAGCGGAGGGAGAAACAGCTTTGCGCCGAACTTTTCGGCTGTTGCCGAAACAGCGTTGCGAAGGTGTGAGTTTGCCGCAACACCGCCTGCAAGAACGATATTGCACGCTCCCTCTCTTTCAAAGAGAAGCTGAAGACGGCTTGTGACCGCACGTATCAATGCTTCGGTAAACGAAGCCGCAATATCCGCACGGAATTCATCGTCGATAACACGTCCGTTTTGTGTTTCCTTATGCACGAGATTTATAACAGAGGTCTTTAATCCCGAAAAGCTGAAGTCAAATTCGGCTCCGTCAACGTTTCCTGCATTGAATTTATATTTATTCTTATCGCCGAGCTTTGCAAGCTTGTCCATTGCCGCACCGCCGGGATAGGGAAGTCCGAGCACATGTGCACATTTATCAAACGCCTCGCCTGCGGCATCGTCACGGGCACAGCCGATAAGCTTATAATCGGTATATCCGTTCACACGCATTAAAGAGGTATGTCCGCCCGAAACGACAAGAGAGACGAAGGGCGGTTCGAGATCTTGATGCGCAAGATAGTTTGCCGCAACGTGACCACGTATATGATGAACGGGTATTAGCGGCTTTCCGCTTGAAAAGGCAAGTCCCTTTGCAAAGGAAACGCCCGTCAGCAATGCACCTATAAGACCGGGTGCGTTCGTAACGGCAATAGCATCAATATCGTTTATCGTCGTTTCTGCCTGCAAAAGCGCATTCTCGACAACACCGCATATTGCTTCCGCATGTGCACGGGAAGCAATTTCGGGCACAACACCGCCATAGACGGCGTGAATATCAATTTGGGAAGCGACAACGCTCGATCTTAAAATTCTTCCGTCCTCAACGACCGCAGCGGCGGTCTCGTCACAGGAGGATTCTATTCCCAATATCTTCATTATTTAAAGCTCCTTCAGCATAGCGATCGCGTCCCTTCCTGCATAGAACCCTTTTCGGACTCCGACGGAACGAAAACCGCATTTTTCGTAAAGCGAGATTGCATTCACGTTATCAAAAGCAACCTCAAGCGTTATGACCGTAACGCCCGAATTTTTTGCTTTTTCGATCAAAAATTGCATAATACCAAGACCGATACCCTGCTTGCGGTGTTTCTTGTCAACGGCAAGATTCAAAATCTGCGCTTCGTCTGCGATAATATACATCGAGCCGACACCGCAAAGGGATTCCCCTTCAAAAGCGCCTATATAGGTTGCATAATTCGGCAAGCTCTTGATCTGGTCTGCACTCCAAGCGGTCGAAAGGTTTTCGCTTTCAATACGGAAAGCCTCCTCCGCCTCTATTGGGTTTAGCGGACGGTATATCATTCGCCGACCATCCTGACGATTATATCATAAGGACAGAGCACCGTTTTATCTGCGGCACGGTCGAAAAGATAATATCTTCCGTCGGTTGCGCCGTAGAAAACGACGATATAGTAAAGTCCGGGATATTTCTGCGACAAAAGACGGATAAAGAACATATCGTCCTTCAAGATATCCCCGGAATTAACTTCAACTGCCTCGCCGTTAGTCAACTGGTTTGCAATAAGACGGCAGAGGTCGCTGTCCTCGGTGGGGTTATTATATTTACTGCCCTCGGGGAGATATTCCGCATCGGCAAAGAAGTTTGTTATCTTAACGGTATTCGTTTCGTTATAAATAAACGCAGCAATAGGGTCGAAGGTCGCAAGTGTGGGCTCTTCGGTATTCTTGTTGCGAACGAGCAAAAATTCTCCGCTGTCCTCATAGCAAAGGAACTGCTTTGAATCCTCAAACTGAACCTTGTAATACATCTGCTCGCTCTCGCCGACC
>JAFVXP010000114.1 GCA_017501055.1 Clostridia bacterium
CGAGAATATCATCGGGAAGCTCGGGCTCTTCGGGCTGGTAATGCTCAATACAAACTCTGTTTGCAGGCTTGGAGCTTGAGTAGCCGAAGTTCAGATCCTCCGGAAGTGCATTCTGGAAGAAGGGAACTGTCTTGCTTGTCGGGTATTCGTAACCGTCGGGAACGTCCATATAAATATACTGTGCGTCACCAACGCTTACCTTGCCGTGAAGCGCACGGTCTTCAAGAGTAAGCTTTCTCAATCCGACTTCAATAACGTCGGATTCGGGACAAGCGCATCCGTCAAGACAAAGAGCTTTTGTCTTCTTATCGTATTTGACCATAACGTGAACGTCGCAATATTCGGTAGGCACGTCAAGCTTGTTGAACATACCTTTTGCAATACAGCTCATACCGCCGTTTTGACGGTAGAGGTCTTTCTTGCAGGCTTCTGTGGGTAGCTTGCCCGAGATAGTACAGTATTCGGAGGTCACCATAGAAGAGGGGTATTCAAACTTCTTGGTGTAGGAAAGACCGTTTGCGTCGTAATATTTATAAATCTCGTCAAATACGCTGTTCCAAAGCGAAGCTGCGCTGTTGCCCGAGGTTGTTATAACCTGGTTAAGGTCGTAGCCGTACCAACAGCAAGCAACAAAATCGGGGGTATATCCTGCAAAGTAAACGTCCTTCTTGTCGTTGGTGGTACCCGTCTTACCTGCAACCTCAACACCGTATTTCTTGTAGAATTTAATTCTTGAAACAGCAGTACCGTAAGAGCCGTTAACAACGTGGGTAAGGAGATTTGTCAATACCGCCGTTGTGGTTTCTTTATACATAACTCTGTGTTCTTCGCTGTTGTCAAGGATTACCTTGCCAGTGCTGTCACGCACTACCGAATAGGTACGTGCTTTGGAGGTTACACCGCCGTTTGCAAGAGTTGCGTATGCCTGGGTATGCTCACGCACGCTTACACCGTAGGTCATACCGCCGAGCGCAAGGGGAGAGGTGTTTATATCGGAAACGACAACACCGTTATCAAGCGTTTTGCTGTCAACAAGCTTTTCATAACCGTAGGATTTAAAGTTTTTGTATACGTTTTCAACGCCCATCTTTTCGCAAAGATAAACGGGAATTGTGTTCAATGACGATTGTATCGCATAGTCAAGCGAAACAAGACCTCTGTATTTACCGCCCGAGTTCTTCGGCCAGTATTTTCCCGTGTCCTCGTAATAAACGGGAGGTACGTCGTCAACGGGCGTTCCTGCCGAGATATATCCGCGGTCCAAAGCATAGGCATAGATAGAAACGGGCTTTATCGAAGAACCGCATTGACGCCAGCTGTTCGTCGCACGGTTAAGTCCACGGCTTTCCTTTTTCTGACCGAGACCGCCGACTATTGCAAGAAGGTTGCCGTTGTCGGGATCCATAACACAGATTGCGGATTGTGCCTGCATACCCTTGGTCTGGGGCCATTGTGTGCTGTCGGTGAATACCTTTTCGGCACATTTTTGTATTGCAGGGTCCATGCAGGTTACGATCTGCAGACCGCCCGAATAGAGAACCCTCGATGCGGTGGCTTCGTCATAGCCGTATTCTTCCATAAGGTCGTCGATAACGTCGTCCATAACGGCATCTATATAATAGGAATGTATCGTTTCGGTATATTCCTCGTCACTGCCGTCAGCCAAGGTTATCGGTGCATCGTAATATTCGTCAAATTCTTCCTGCGAAATTTTGCCCTGCTCAAGCATAAGCTTGAGAACAAGGTTTCTTCTCGTAAGATTGTTTTTGGGGTTGGAAATGGGGTCGTAATGTGCGGGCCATTTACCGATAGATGCAATAGATGCACATTCCGCAAGGTTAAGCTCGCTTAATTCCTTTCCGAAGTAGGTTTGCGCCGCAACACGTACACCGTAGGAATTGTGGGAGAGGTATATCGTGTTGAGATACATTTCAAGTATCTCGTTTTTCGTATATTTACTCTCAACGTTAAATGCACGGAAGATCTCCTGAACCTTACGCTGGATAGTGGCTTCGTTTTCGCCCGTGACGTTCTTGATAAGCTGTTGCGTTATTGTCGAACCGCCGCCGTAATTTGCGCTCGTCGGCACAAAGAAGTTATAAATAGCCGAAGCGGTTCTCGTTGTGTCAACACCGTTGTGTTCACGGAAACGCTGGTCTTCAACCGCAATATAAGCGTCAATAAGCTGTTGAGGGATCTCGTTATAGCTTGCCCAAAGACGGTTTTCACTGCTTGCAAGAGTGTCCTCTTCAAGCAAGACCTCTTTTCCGTTCGCATCAACGTAATACATCGTCGTTGACAGTGCAGAGTCGAACTTCAGGTTATCCAATCCCGTAAAGTTCGGGTCAACGTAGTTCTTGATATAAACGATAAACGCAATAACCACGACCGTACCCGTAATAATACCTACAACGAGAACGGTAAGAAGTATGTTCATAAGGTATGTCAAAACCTTGCGTACAATAAACCAAACACCCGAAAGCGTGGTCTTTGCCGCACGTGAGGTTTTTGTTTTATTCTTACCCGTTTTATTGCTCTTTTTCGTTTTTTTGTTTACTGCACCGCTGTCCTCGACCTTGTCGAAGGTTCTTGTGCTGCCTTCGCCTTGGGTCTTTGTGTTAACAGGCGTAAAATCTCTTGTTGCGTCAGCGTTTTGCTGAACAGAGTCGTTATTCTTGTTGAAATTTTCCTGCATAACGATTGAAAATTCCTTTCGTATTATTTAACGGCAATGTTTTCCTTGCCCATAATCTCTCTTAATTGATTCAAGATCCGTTCGGACACGTCGGTGGTTTTACCCTTGACCGCACAAAGCCGTTTTTCGGATTCAAAATAGACCACGATCCTTGCATTTCCGTTGGTTTGCGAAGCAAGCGCAATTGCATCGTCAAGACGGTGTGCATTTATATCCGTGACCTTGATATACAAAGAAGCCGTTTCTTTTGCTTCCTGCTTTTTAACTGTTTTCGGAACACTTTCCGAACTCA
>JAFVXP010000007.1 GCA_017501055.1 Clostridia bacterium
GTATGAAATGTATATGAAAAACCCTTCAAGACATATAACACAGGCATAATAAACAACAACTGTTTTGGAGTTCGGGAGGGTGTAAAACCCTCCCCTACGCCCGTGTATTTCCTCTTTTCACAGACATAAGGTCGATGTTTTTCATTCGCCTATACCGGCGGTTTTGAGTGCTTCGGCTTGCAATTTATAAAGTTTATAATAAACACCTTTTTGTTTTAAAAGCTCAACAGCCGTTCCGCTTTCGGCAACACGTCCGTTCTCAATGGCAACGAGGTTGTCGGCATCACGCAACGTGGAAAGTCTGTGTGCGATTATGACCGTTGTGCGGTTCTTTGTAAGCTTATCAAGCGAGGCTTGGATACTGCGTTCCGTCTGCGTATCCATAGCGGCAGTCGCTTCGTCAAGAATCAATATCTTTGGGTTACGCAATATCGCACGTGCGATAGAGATCCTCTGCTTTTCGCCGCCCGAAAGCTCTTTTTGACCAAAGCCTATCTGAGTATTATATCCGTCGGGATATTTGACAATAAAATCGTGTGCAGAAGCCGCCTTCGCCGCCGCAATAACCTCTTCCTTGGTTGCGTCTTGGCGTGCATAGCGGATATTATCGAGAATACTTCCTCTGAAAAGATAGGTCTCCTGCGAAACTATTGCGATATTCTCACGGAGATATTCAAAAGGAAGGTCTTTTATATTAACTCCGTCGATACATATACTTCCCTCTTTTACGTCGTAAAGACGTGTTAAGAGGTTTGCAAGCGTGCTTTTACCTGCACCCGTCTGTCCGACAATGCCAAGTGTTGAATGAGCAGGAATGGTAAAGCTTACGTCGTCGATAACCTTGCGGTTTTCAACGTAGGAGAAGGAAACGTTTTTAAATTCAACAAGGCCTTCGCATTTTTCGGGAATTATCGGGTTTGCCGATTCACGAACCTCGGGCTGTGCATCACGTATCTCGAAAAGACGTTGAAGCGCATTAAGTGTTTCGCTCCACCAGTTCGAAACGTCGGCAAGCTGTTCAATAGGCCCGAAAATCAACGAAAAATATCCGATAAACGCCATTAATCGGCCGTAGCTCATATCGCCCGTTGCGGTCATGACCTGCCAACCGCCGACACCCCATACAACGTAGGAGCCGATACGGAGAAGGTAGTTCAAAAAGGGGAACACCCTTGACGAAAATACCTGAATATCGTTTCTTGCCTCTGCAACACCGACGTTTATCTTGCCAAAGCGTCTTACTTCCTCGTCCTCACGGGAGAAGGATTTTACAACACGCATACCGTTCAAAACGTCGGAAACGAGCGAATTGAACGACCTGCCCTTTGAAAACGCCTTTGCATAGAATTTATCGTATACGTTATTCAAAATCTTGAAGGTGCCGAAGAATATGGGTATGGTTATAAAGGTATACAGCGCAAGAACAAAGTTCTGGCTGAACATAACGCAAATAATTACAGTAAGCTGGATAATATTCAACACAAGGAAGGGAAAACCGTCGCAGAAGAACCAATAAAGCGTTGTACTGTCACGGTTTACCTGCGTCATCAGACCGCCCGTCTGACGGTTTGTGAAGAACCCAAGCGAAAGGTTGCTTATCGTATTGAATATCATCTTTTTAAGGTCGTAAGTAACGTCTGCGGCAACGGTTGCGCTTATTGAATAGGAAATAAGGTTTACAACAAGCATACAAAGACGTATGCCGATTATGAACAGTACGATATTCAAAACGTCCAAGGACGTTGAATCTGCATTGCCGAGCACGTTATCATAGAGAAGCTCGTTGCTTACGTAGGGTGTCAAAACCCCAAGCGCCGCAATCATGGCAAAGGAAAACAAAACAAGGAATATTGCACGTTTATATCTGAAGAACAAAGTTGCAAGTCTTTTTATAAGGCTTGCTTTATCCATACAGTGAGGGCAGATCTTAAGCTCCTCATCCGGGTATCTTCTGTGGCATTTAGGGCAGGAGTGCTTTTTGTAATCCTCTTCCGCATATATTGCTTCGTCAAGCGTTCCCTTCTTTTTAAGGTCGGAAACTGCACGGCAAAAGACCGATGCGGAATGTTTATAGGTTGAAGAAAAGTTATATATAAGTCGTTCTTCGCCTTTGGATCCGGCAGTGATCCTTCCCGTGGAGATCAACTGCTCTGCCTTTGGCTCGCCGATATCGGAAAGAAGTATCGTTTCAAAACGTGTAACGCTGAAATTTTCGTTACGGATCGCTCTTCCGTCGGTATTACGTCCCTCCGAAGAAAAAACAAGAGAGCCTTCCGCAACGGCAAAGCGGTCCTTAAGAACAAGGACAAAGCAATCGCCCCTGCTTCCGTCGATACGGATATCACTGCGCAGAGAAAGAAGCACCTCGTTCATAACGATGCCTTCGTGCTCAAAATATCTATAAACCGTATCCGGTATTTTGTCGACCGAAATGTGTTTCAATTCTCTTTGTCCTTTATACCTAAAATAAACCAAGTACATATTACACCATTCAAGGTCAAAAATCAAGGATATGCGAATATTTATTGCGCAAAACCCTTGAAATATTGCGTGTTTTATGCTAAACTCAACAAGATATCATAAAATGGAGAAGAATCGTTATGACAAATATAGCCATTCTCGGTTTCGGTACCGTCGGCGGCGGTGTTTACGAGGCAATCAGCCATTGTAACAAAAAGCCGTTGTGTGACGTTAACATTAAATATATTCTCGACCTTCGCACCTTCCCCGACCACCCTTTAGGGGACAGAGTCACCACAGATTTTGACAAGATACTTAACGACGAAAGCGTAAGTATAGTTGTTGAAACTATGGGCGGAGACGGCGTTGCTTATAAATTCAGCCTTGCGGCTCTTAAGGCAGGCAAAAACGTTGTAACCTCCAACAAGGCTGTCGTTGACAAGTTCGGCGCAGAGCTTGAACGTGTTGCAGAAGAAAACGGCGTTGTATATCTTTATGAAGCAAGCGTCGGCGGCGGTATTCCTATAATCGCACCGCTTAATTCCTGCTTTATGGCAGACGATATCATTCGTGTTGCAGGTATCCTTAACGGCACCACAAACTATATCCTCACCCACATGCAAAGCGAAGGCAAATCTCTTGAAGAAGGCATAAAATCCGCACAGGAGCTTGGCTATGCCGAAGCAGACCCCCATGCAGACATCGCAGGTCTCGATTCCGCAAGAAAGATTGCAATTCTTGCAGGTATTGCGTTTGATAAATACATTTCCTATGAAAGCATTCCTTACATTGAAGGTATTGAAAACGTCACAAGCGAGGATATTGCGCTTGCAGAACAGCTTGGCTGTGTGATCCGTCTTGTTGCCGTTGCAGAAAAGGTTGGTGACAAGGCAAAGATACTTGTTGCTCCTCACCTTGTCGGCAATACAAGTCTTTTCCACGCAATCAGAGAAGCTTTCAACGCTGTAAGTGTTACGGGCTCTGCTGTCGGCGAAGTTGTATTCTACGGTCAGGGCGCAGGCAGTCTTCCCACAGCGGCGGCTGTTTGCGGTGACATCGAGCGTGCAATAAGCGGTAAGGCAAAGACGGTTGCCCGCAAGGATTGCGAAGATGGATTTATCCTTGACATCAATTCCGACACCTCGAAGATGATCACTCTTCCTAACGGTAAGAAGTACAGATATTTTGAATAATGCTGACGCATTCGATTGAAAACAAGTTTTCAATCGGTTTAGAGGTTCGTTCGCTCGCGCCACGCTCACCGCGTGCGAACCTCATAGGTATAAAAATCGACGCACATGTCGCCGATTTTTATGAAAATTTTATTGTATAATAAAACGGCATCTCTATGATGCCGTTTTTTCCTTTTCTCTTCTCTATTATCTTAAAATAAAAAGCTCGGTTCAGAACCGAGCTTTTATTTTTTATTTGTTCGTCAAGACAAGCAAGACTACTGCGACGACAAGAACAGCGAGCGATGCCACGAAAAGCAACACCGATTTGTTCTTTGACATCAGCTTTATGGGCTTTCTCTTGCGGAGCTTTCTTTTTGCCATGGCTTAAAGAACGCCCTGAGCCTTCATTGCTTCTGCAACCTTGAGGAAGCCTGCAATGTTTGCACCTGCAACGAGGTTATCTTCGTTGCCTGCATAATCTCTTGCGGCAGCGGTAGCGTTTTCGAAGATAGACTTCATGATACCGCAGAGCTTTTCGTCAACCTCTTCAAAGCTCCAGGAAAGTCTCATGCTGTTCTGGCTCATTTCAAGACCGGAGGTTGCAACACCGCCTGCGTTTGCAGCCTTTGCAGGGCCAAAGTAAACGCCGTTTTCGAGGAACGCAGAGATAGCTTCGGGAGTGGAAGGCATATTTGCGCCTTCTGCAACGTATTTAACGCCGTTTGCGATAAGCATTTTTGCATCGTCGCCGTTAAGCTCGTTCTGGGTTGCACAAGGAAGTGCAATATCACACTTAATAGACCAAATGCCCTTGCCTTCGGTATAGACCGAGCCGGGAACACGTGCAGCGTATTCCTTAATTCTTGCACGTTCAACTTCTTTGATCTGCTTCATAACGTCAAGGTTGATGCCGTTAGGATCATAAATATAACCGTTGGAGTCGCTCATTGCAACGACCTTTGCGCCAAGCTGAGTTGCCTTTTCGCAAGCGTAGGTAGCAACGTTACCCGAACCGCTGATAACAACGGTCTTGCCTTCAAAGCTGTCATTTTTGTGCTTAAGCATATTGTCGGTGAAGTAGCAAAGACCGTAGCCGGTTGCCTGAGTTCTTGCGAGAGAACCGCCGTAGGTGAGACCCTTACCGGTGAGAACGCCGGTGAATTCGTCACGGATACGCTTATACTGGCCGAACATATAGCCGACTTCTCTTGCGCCAACGCCGATGTCACCTGCGGGAACGTCGGTATCGGGGCCGATATATTTCTGAAGCTCGGTCATGAATGCCTGGCAGAAATGCATGATTTCGTTATCGGATTTACCCTTGGGGTCGAAATCTGCACCACCCTTACCGCCGCCCATGGGAAGACCGGTGAGGGAGTTCTTGAAGGTCTGTTCAAAGCCGAGGAACTTAATTACGGAAGAGCAAACGCTGGGATGGAAACGGATACCGCCCTTGTACGGACCTATAGCGCTGTTGAACTGAACACGGAAGCCGCGGTTTACCTGAACGTTGCCGTTATCGTCAACCCAAGCAACACGGAACTGAATGAAGCGTTCGGGCTCAACGATGCGGTCCATAATTCCTGCTTTTACAAAGTCGGGACGCTTTTCGATTACGGGAGCGAGAGATTCAAAAACTTCGCCGACAGCCTGAAGGAATTCCTTTTCGCCGGCATTACGCTTCTCGACCTTTTCATAGAGGTCTTGAAGATATTGATTGTTAATCTGCATAATTATTACCTCTTTACTAAATTAATACGTGTTATTATACACTTGTTTGTTTGCGATTTCAATAGGGTTTTTAATATTTTTAGCGTATTTTTTCAAGCGAAATACGTTTTTTTGCAACGTCAACGTCGATAACACGGACTTTTATAATATCGCCGACCTTTACAACGTCGCTTGCACGTTTTACAAACTTGTCGCTAAGCTTGGAAATATGCACCAAGCCGTCCTGATGCACGCCGATATCGACAAACGCACCGAAGTCAGCAACGTTACGGACCGTACCCACAAATTCCATACCCGTCTTTAGCGACGAAATATCCATTGCATCGGTACGCAAGATCTGGGGAGGAAGCTCGTCACGGGGGTCACGGCCGGGTTTTTCAAGCTCGGAGATTATATCGTCAAGCGTGGGAACACCGATACCAAGTTCTTTCGCAACCTTATCCTTGCCCTTTTCGTCAAGACGGGCTTTAAGCTCGGAGAGCTTTCTTTCCTTAACGTCGTCTTTGGTATATCCGAGTATGGAAAGGAGCGAATAGGTTGCCTCATAACTTTCGGGGTGGACGGAGGTATTGTCAAGTACCTCTTTGCTTTCGGGCACACGGAGGAAGCCGACACATTGCTTATATGCCTTCTCGCCGATACCCTTAACCTTCAAAAGCTCGGCACGAGTTTTGAACTTTGATACCGTGGTACGGTATTCGTAAATGCTCTTTGCGATCTTGGAATTAATACCTGCGATATGCGACAACAGCGAGACCGAAGCCGTATTCAGGTCTGCGCCGACGCCCGAAACGCAGGATTCAACAACACCTGCAAGCGAGCTGTCGAGTGCTTTTTGCTCCATATCGTGCTGATACTGGCCAACGCCGATAGCTTTGGGGTCTATCTTAACAAGCTCTGCAAGGGGGTCCTGCAAGCGTCTTGCGATAGAAACAGCACTTCGAAGAGAAACGTCAAACTGCGGAAATTCCTCGCTTGCAAGCTTTGATGCCGAATATACCGAAGCGCCTGCTTCGTTCGTCATAATATAGCTTACGTCTCTGTCAAGCTCTTTTATCATACCTGCAACAAATATCTCGCTTTCCTTGGAAGCGGTACCGTTACCGATAGAGATTATATCAATTTTATGCTTTTCAATAAGCTTTTTAAGTGTTGCCTTTGCTTCCTCGGTCTTGTTCTGGGGAGGAGTGGGATAGACGACGGTGGTATCGAGCACGTCACCGAATCCGTCAACAACGGCAATCTTACAGCCGGTTCTGTATGCAGGGTCAAAGCCCATAACGACCTTACCTCTGACGGGGGGAAGCATAAGAAGGTTTTTGAGGTTTTCACCGAAAACACGTATTGCCTGCTCCTGTGCGTTGTCGGTGATGAGGTTTCTCATCTCGGTCTGCACGGAGGGTGCAATAAGACGTTCATAAGCGTCCTCTGTTGCTTCACGGACGTATTCCGTCGAGGGACATTCGTGCATCGTGAGCATTTCGCCGTTAAGATAATCGAAAACACGCTGTTTATCGACCTCTACCTTAACCGAAAGCACGCCTTCCTTCTCTCCTCGGTCAACGGCGAGGATCCTGTGAGAAGGCATCTTTGAAAGGGGTTCGTTATAGTCATAATATATACGGTAAACGGTGTCTTCCTCTGTTTTTGCCTTCGAAACGAGGTTGCCCGTTCTGTACGTGAATTCACGGATCCATTTGCGGTATTCGGCATTGTCCGAAACACGCTCTGCAATAATATCCTTTGCGCCGTTTATTGCGTCTTGTGCAGTAACGATCTTCTTTTCGGGGTTGAGATAGTTTTCCCCCTCCGAAAGAATATCAAAGCCTTTTTTCTGCTCGAGCATAAGTTCTGCAAGAGGAGTAAGACCCGCTTCCGCCGCAATACTTGCTCTCGTTCTGCGCTTGGGGCGGTAGGGACGGTAGATATCTTCAAGCTCGGACAGGGTCTTTGCGTTTTCGATAGCTTCAACCAATTCGTCGGTAAGCTTGCCCTGCTCGTCGATAAGACGCTTTACGTCGGCACGGCGTGCATCAAGTGCACGGTAGAATTCAAGCTTCTCATGAAGCTCACGCAGTTTTTCATCGTCAAGCGAGCCTGTAGCTTCCTTACGGTAACGTGCGATAAAGGGTATCGTGTTGCCCTCGTCAATGAGGTTTACCGCAGCTTCAACCTGCGTTGTTCGTATTTTAAGTTCTTCGGCTATTTTTGCAATTATATCCATTTGTTTCCTCCAAAAAATCTGCCTTTATTTTACCACAAATTCCCGTGAATGTAAATAAAAAAGTTTTGTCGGTTTTTGCAACAAGAATAAACATTTTGCAGAGAGTAAGCGTCCTTAACGGTCTGTTACGCAACGATTTGACGAACCTTACGTCTGTTAAATAACGAAACAATCAGGAAAATGTAGGGACAGGCGTCCTCGACTGTCCGTCACATAAAAATTTATTTTAACCTTATGTCTGTGAAATGACAAAAATATAGGACCGTAGGGGAGGGTTTTACACCCTCCCGAACTCCAAAACAGTTGTTGTTTATTATGCCTGTGTTATATGTCTTGAAGGGTTTTTCATATACATTTCATACAACAGAATCCTATGAGCACGGGAGGGTTTATTACCCCACAAAACAAGTTTTGCGGGGACCCCGTAGCCCCTCCCCTACAAACAAACCAATATAAACAACGTAAACCAAAACCTTCTCGCATAAATCAAGGCAAACGGACCGTCGAGGACGCCGGTCCCTACAAAAACAAATTTCTTCAAACAACTAATTGAGATTCTTCGCTACAACACCCCCACAAAACAAGTTTTGCGGGGACCCCATTTCCGCTCAGAATGACAGTTATACTGAGCCAACCTACACCGTGAAGATAAAAAAACAAAAAGACACCCGAAGATGTCTTTTTGTAGGTTTATGGGTTTATTAAAATAGTTTATTTCGAAAAATCGGGTTCGTTTGTCGAATTTGCGTTGTTGAAAGCAAAGGGATGTTCGCAATAGGTTTTGTATTCTTTTCTGAGTATGCAAACAAGCACCAAAAGCGTGACAGTCAAGCCAAGCTCAACAAGCCCACGGACAAACAAAGCCGAAAGAATAAGCGCAATTATTGCGGTTGTAAGGTTGACGTTGCGGATCGTGAAGAACGAAAGTATGATTATCGCAGCCGTCACAAGAGCCATACCGACAAGAATCGTATACATTACAATTTTCATAAACTCAACAAGTCCAATGCCAAGCTCTTTTTCAATAATTTCGAATTCCTGATAATCCTCTTCGGAAAGCTCCAAACTTTCGCCTGAATATTCTTCTATTTTTGCTATGGCTGTTCTAAAATCGTCGCCAACAAGTATTTCATCAAAAACCTCGTTCACGCCCCGAAAAGCTATAACCGTTGAGAATAGCATTAAAACAGCACAAACGATCAGAACTATCTTTTCTGCCTTAATAATATTTCTTGCCCTGAAAGAACAAGCGGTTTGGAAATATTCCTTCTTTGTCATATACGGGGTTGTGCCGTTAAAACCGCCCTGTGTGCCTCCGACTCTGTTTCCGCAAGAGTTGCAAAAAGAAGAACCGTCGGGGATTTGGTTTCCGCATTTACTACAGAACATAAAAATTACCTCACTTTTTAATTTTTTCTGCCGAAACGATGATGACTTTTTCGTTTTCGACCTTGAATTTTATCTCATAATCACCGAATTCCATACCGTAAATTCGGGTTTCGTCGTCGTGATATTGCGGTCTTGGGTCACGTGAGAGAACCGAAAAGAGCGATTTTTTCTGTTTTTCGGTCATCTTAAGCTCAATATCGCTTTCAACCGCAAGGACTTTTCCACCGTCGGGGGCAAAACCGCCGATTGCATCGGGAATCGAATCGGCATACGGCAAATACGGCTTTATATCGTAGATAGGCGTGCCGTTCATAAGGTCTGCGCCCGAAACGATAAGAACGTCGCCAAAGCCTTCCCTTTTCTCGATCCCTTCAAGCTTTACGCAGGACAGCGCAAGCGAGTTCGGTCGAAAGGGTGAGCGTGTTGCAAAAACGCCCAATCTTTCATTACCGCCAAGACGGGGAGGACGCACCGTTGGTGAAAAGCCTTCCCTTCTTGCTTCGGAAAAGCTCCATATAAGCCAGATATGCGAAAAATCGCTCAGACCTCGTAAAGCTTCGGAAACACGGTATTCCGGCTCGAATACTATCTCGGATATAAGCTCGGGTGCAAGTCCGCTTTGTCTCGGGACACCGAACTTTGTCTTAAGGTCGTTATGAATAAACGCAATCGGCTTTATTAAATATTCGCCGTTCATTTCTTTTCACCGTTTGCCAAGGTGACGATAACCTCAACCATTTTTTCCATTGCAAACACGGGGATAAATTCGTGAATACTGTGGAAATTCAGTCCGCCCGTTGAAAGGTTCGGGCAGGGCAAGCCCTCGTAGGAGAGTCTTGCGCCGTCGGTACCGCCGCGGATCGGGACTATCTTCGGCTCGACGCCAACCTTCTTCATAGCCGAAACAGCGTTGTCGATAATGTGTATATGAGGAACTATCTTTTCCTTCATATTATAATAGCTGTCCTTTATCTCGGCTTCGAAAGTACCTTCACCGCATATCTCGTTAAGATAATCGGCAAGGCGTTTGACGTATAATTTACGCATATTAAACATATTTTCGCTGTGGTCTCTGATGATAAGCTGGACAAACGCATTAGTTTCGTCTCCGCCGATAGCACAGACATGATAAAATCCCTCATAGCCCTCGGTGTGAAGCGGAGTTTCTGCTTCGGGGAGCATATTAACAAACTTTGCCGCCAGCAATGCTGCATTCTTCATCTTGTTCTTTGCAGAGCCGGGGTGGATATTAATGCCGTGAACGGTTATCCTTGCCGAGGCGGCATTGAAGTTTTCGTATTCGATCTCGCCAAGCTCGCCGCCGTCAACGGTATATGCCCAATCGGCATTGAATCGCTTTAGGTCGAAACGGTCTGCACCTCTGCCGATCTCTTCATCGGGAGTTATGCAAACGGGTATCCTGCCGTGAGAGATTTCGGGGTGGGCGATAAGATATTCTATTGCAGTGAAGATCTCGGCAATACCTGCTTTATCGTCTGCGCCGAGCAACGTTGTACCGTCGGTGACGATAAGCTCCTTACCGATATAATTTGAAAGTGCAGGAAAATCCGAAGGACTTATGGATTCGGTTTCGTTAAGGATTATATCTCCGCCCTCGTATTTGATAACCGAAGGCTTAATATTGTCACCGCAAACCGAGGGTGACGTGTCCATGTGAGCAATAAATCCGATAGAAGGGTCGTTTTCATGTCCCTTTGTTGCAGGCAAAACGCCGTAAACGTAGCCGTTTTCGTCAATGCCAACGTCAGAAAGACCCATTTCTTCAAGCTCTTTTGCAAGGTATTCGCCAAGCACACGTTGGGATTCGGTCGAGGGGCAGGTTTCGGAATTTTCGTCGGAATTCGTCCCGAACGAAACGTATTTCAAAAATCTTTCGGTTACGGTCATCGTAAGCCTCCAAAGTTAGTTTCTTTCTTATATTTTACTCCATTTTCGCACTATAATCAAGTATTTCCTTCACGATTTGATTGACAAACGCTGTGATTTGTGATAGAATGGTCGGGCAAACAAAATATGCGGATGTGTCGGAATTGGCAGACGAGCCGGTCTTAGAAACCGGTGCATATGCGTGAAGGTTCAAGTCCTTTCATCCGCACCAGTCGAGAGCCTCGACACGCAATTCGCGTGCTGAGGTTCTCGTTTTATATGGTTCATCTCTCGCGTTTTAGGTTTTTCATAAGCACAAGTTCGTTTATAAAAGCATCCCTTGTGGGTGCTTTTTGGTTTTTATATAGGAAAATTGTAAGGACTTGAAGGGCGTGTGTTGAATGACGTGCCGGGGGCTATATGGGGTCCCTGCGAAACTTGTTTCGTGGGGTATTTAAGACCACGCCACATGCGTTCGGGGTCCCCTTAATAACCCTACAAAACTTCGTTTTGCAGGGAACCCTTACTTGTTTTGTGGGGAATAATCCGACCGCAGTCGGGCAAGTCCTTTCATCCGCACCAAAAAGAAGAGTCGCATTTTTCGGCTTTTTCTTTTTGTACTATTATCTATCATCTATTCTCTATTCTCTAAACAAACCTGCGATTTTCCCGGGTAAAAGATAAAAGATAAGAGAGAAAAGTTTCGGTGTCAGCTTTGCCGACGAAATATAAATAATATGTAGGGGGCGAACATATAGGTCGAAAACACCTCAAAATAGGTGTTTTTTCTTTTCTTATCCAACAAAAAGGGCGGCACTAATGCCGCCCTTTTAATTGTTATTCCGTTTTACGAAATACTGTTTTTATCTACGCTTTCTGATTACAACTGCAGAGCCTGCGATTGCAAGGAGAGCGAGGATAGCGAACACGATCATGCTGGAAGCATCGCCGGGTTCAACAGGTTCGTTGGGTTCATCTTCAGAAGGTTCATCTTCAGAGGGTTCTTCGGAAGGTTCTTCAGAAGGTTCTTCGGAAGGTTCTTCGGAAGGTTCTTCAGAGGGTTCTTCGGAAGGTTCTTCAGAAGGTTCTTCGGAAGGTTCTTCAGAGGGTTCTTCGGA
>JAFVXP010000115.1 GCA_017501055.1 Clostridia bacterium
CTTCGGTAAGAAGGTATTCTTCAAGGTCATGAACGGTACTTTGAAGAAGGATCAGGTACTTAATAATATAACCACAGGCCAGCAGGAAAAATTCTCTAAGATCTGTATTGCTATCGGTAAGAAAGAAATTGAAGTTGACGAGCTCGTAACAGGCGACATCGGCTATGCAGTCAAACTTGTAAATACCGGCGTTAACGATACGTTAAGCAACAGCCCTGCAGGCAACGAATTCACCAAGATCGAATTTCCCTCGCCTTATTACACAATGGCGATCAAACCCGTGTCCAAGAACGATGAGGATAAGGTTTCTCAGGGTATTATCAAGATTCTCGAAGAAGACCCCACTCTCCGTTACGTAAATAACGCAGAAACAAAACAGATCACGATCTCCGGTATGGGCGATATTCACCTCGACGTTGTTTGTGCAAAGCTTAAGAACCGCTACGGCACAGCAGTTGAACTTTCCGAACCGAAGATCGCATACCGTGAAACCATCAAGAAGAGCATTCAGGTTGAAGGTAAACACAAGAAACAGTCGGGCGGCTCCGGTCAGTACGGCCACGTTAAGATAACCTTCTCCCCCGGTGAAGAAGACGGACTTACGTTCACACAGAGCGTTGTCGGCGGTAACGTACCGAAGAACTTCTATCCCGCTGTTGAAAAGGGCTTGCAGGAAGCAATGCTTAAGGGCGTTCTTGCAGGATTCCCCGTTGTCGGCTTGAAGGCTGACCTCTTCGATGGCTCCTATCACCCCGTTGACTCTAACGAAATCTCCTTCAAACTTGCTGCAAAGCTTGCATATAAGGAAGGTCTTCCTAAGGCAAGCCCTGTAATTCTTGAGCCTGTCGGATACCTCAAATGTACCATTCCCACAGCATATTCGGGCGACATTATGGGTGACATAAGCAAGCGTCGCGGCAGAATTATGGGTATGAGCGAAAGCACCCGTAAGGGATATACGGTTATCGAAGCCGAAATTCCTTCTGCAGAAATGACTGTTTATGCAGTTCAGCTCCGTGCTATGACTCAGGGCAGAGGCTCTTATACCTTTGAATTTGTAAGATATGAAGAAGCTCCTGCAGAAGTAGCACAAAAGGTTATTTCCGAATCGAAGAAGAACGAGGAAGAATAATTTTGAAAATTCAACGGGCGTTAAAACGCCCGTTGAGAAATAAAACTGATTCCGAAAAGAGAGGCACTCAAATGAAAATTAATGCAAACAACATTCGTCGTATTGCTATGATGTTGGGCTTGGTAATGATGCTTGCGGTCGTTCTTTCCGCTTGTGTTAATACCGATGACGTTCCCGAAATCATGGACACCAGCTTTGTTGAAGATACGTCCGAAGTAATGGACGATACCTCCGAAGAAAGAGATCTTACGACCGAACCCGGTCATACCGATGCACCTATCGTTACCAACGTTATCAACATCACTCCCGATACCGTTGCTATCAGCGGTACCTGTGAGGAAGGTGCAGTTATCCGTGTTAAGGGCGGTGAAGAAGAAGTAACTGCCAACTCCAGAGACGGTTATTTCATCATCGAAACCAAGCTTCCTTATAAGAACAACCTTCTCCAGATAACCGCAAAGGTTGAAGGCGAAGAAGAGTCTAAGGTTTGGGAAGAAATCGCAAGATTTAACGCAACCGCTGATACCCGTCTTGACGGCAACAGTGTTTCCGTCGGCGTTGATTCTCTCCTTTATTTAGACAAAACTGTAGGAGATGCAAACGGCGATAACGTATATACCGAATCCCAGCTTACTGCTATAAAGAACCTCGTTTCCGATAACATCACTGCTTATATCAACAGATCCAGCGGAAAAGAAGTAGAAATGATCTACGTTCTTATTCCCAATTCGACTTCGATTTATTCTGATGTTTATCCCGAAGGACTTATAGAAAAGCCTGCTACCACCGTTTACGATCAGGTTCTTAATACCCTTAATAAAACAAGAGCTACCGTAGTTGATATGCGCGCTATCTTCAATAATGTAGCTAAAGACGAAGCAGTTATCAATAAGGGCGGTCTCTACCGTGTTACTGATAGCAGCCTCAGCCACTACGGCGCATACCTTACTTATGCTGAAGTTATGAAGGCAGTTTCCACAAGATTCCCCGAAGCAGCAGCAAAAGCAGAAGGCGATTTTGACTGGAAAAACGTTAAGGCTCTCGGCGGCGACCTTGTAAAATACCGTGAACTTGATAAGAATATCATCACCGAAGAAATCGTTGTTTCTCTTCCCAAGTTTATGGAAGACGAAGCTCTCGCAACCATCAATACCGTTGTTAAATACAACGATACCGAAAAGAACGATTACAGCTACTATACCGACGTTAGAGAAGATGAAATCACCGGTGTCGCAGAACGTTTCGTAACCGAAACCAAACGTGATAACCTTCCCGATGCAATCATCTACCGTGACTATTCATCGCTTCCTTTCTCTGATATTCTTGCTGAACGCTTTAATAACGTTGTAATGGAATCCGCAGGTAACTTTACCTTCGATGCAACCAGCGTTGTTCAGTATTCTCCCGACTATGTTATCTTTGTTCTCTCCGAAGATAATATGGATACCGCATTCGGAATCAACTAATAACTGATAAAGAAGCCCTTTGTGTAACAACAAAGGGCTTTTTTATTGCTGGGGTCCCCAAGAAGTCTAATGACTTCTTGGGGTAATTTGTCGGGGTCCCCAAGAAGTCTAACCACTTCTTGGGGTAATTTGTCGGGATAATTTAAAAAAACGGGAAAAGAGACTGCATTTTTAATGTTTTTGGTTATAATATCTTCAAAATCAAAAGCAAGGAGGCGGTTTTGTGAATCTGCTTCATATTAAATATGCTGTCGAAGTTGCAAAGCTCGGCTCTTTGAGTAAGGCTTCGGAATCGCTGATAATCGCCCAGCCGAATATCAGCCGTGCCATAAAGGACCTCGAAGCCGATTTGGGTATAACCATATTCAACCGTACCGCAAAGGGTATGGTGCTAACGCCCGAAGGGGAAGTGTTCATCGGCTATGCCGAAAGCATACTTGATAGGATCGACGAGGTCGAGGCAATCTATAAACAGCCTGCACCGAGAAAACAAAAATTCTCTGTTTCTTCACCGAGGACCGATTATATCTCGAATGCGTTTGCCGAATTTACAAAGACGTTGGATAAAGAATCGGTCGAGATATATTATAAAGAAACAAATTCCCAACAAACCATAAACGACGTTTGCAACGGTGATTACAGACTTGGTATAATCCGTTGCTCCGAGGATTATGAGGAATCGTTAAAGGCGACACTCGATGAAAAAGGTCTTTCCTTCGAGATAATTTCGGAATTCAATTATGTTCTTCTTATGAGTAAGGATAATATTCTTGCGGAAAGGGAAGAGATAAAAAGCTCGGACTATGCTTCTTTTGTAGAAATAATCAACGCCGATTCCTATATTCCTTCGCTTACCGTAAATAAGGATAACGGCGAAAATCCCGAACAGCGTGTTAATATGTTCGAACGGGCAAGCCAATTAGAGCTTCTTTCCGAAAACCCAAAAACGGTTATGCTCACGGCACCGATGCGTGATAAAACTCTTGAACGCTATAACCTTGTTCAAAAACCGA
>JAFVXP010000116.1 GCA_017501055.1 Clostridia bacterium
CGAGAATAATAGTCAAAAATCGTTTCATCGGTTTATCACCTTGTAAATATCACCCTTGCCGACACCTCTGTCACGGGCCGCCGCCTTGCAAGAATCCATTTTCGAAAGTCCAAGCGAGATATAATGCTCCACGTGCTCTTCAACCGTCATTTCCTTCCAAAAGGCTTCTTCCTCGGGCATACCCTCGCAGATGAATACAAATTCACCCTTTTTCTCGGAAGCAGAAAGGTTTATAAACGTTTCTGCAACAGAAGCAACGGTACCCCTGAAATATCTCTCGTGAAGCTTTGTGACCTCCTTTGCAAGAACGCATTTTCTGTCGGAAAGCGGTTTTGCAAGTTCTTTCAAATATTTTTCCGCATCGTGCGGAGAAATATAGAGGATAAACGTGCGTTTTTCACGTGAAAGCTCGGCAATACGCTCTTTTCTTTCATTTGCGTTTTCGGGAAGGAACCCTTCAAAGCAAAAACGTCTTGATTTAAGCCCCGAAGCGGAAATAGCCGTCACCGCCGCACAGGCACCGGGGAGAGCGCAGATATTGACGCCTGCTTCTGCGCAGGCATCAACAAGCTTTTCTCCGGGGTCGCTCACGGCAGGCGTGCCTGCATCGGTTATAAGAGCGCAGTTCTCGCCCGAGAGTATTCTTTCGGTTATAGCTTCGATTATAGGCTTTTGGGAATGCTCGTGATAGCTGACAAGCGGTTTTTTAATGCCCAAGAGCATCAAAAGCTTTCCGCCCACACGAGTATCCTCGGAAGCAATAAAATCAACGCTTTCCAAGGTTTCTTTTGCACGGAGAGTCATATCACCGAGATTGCCGATAGGGGTTGGTACGATATAAAGTGTTCCCGACATAGTATCAATCGGCTTAAAATTTTTAAGCCTTCGCTTTCTTTCTGTGTTTAAGCATACGTAGCTTCATATAGACTTTGGGAAGATGCTCAATAAGCATATTCTTCGCAAAGTTACGGCATACTGCATAGCCGTCGTGAAGCTTTACAAGTGCTTTGTAGGGTACGTATTTACCCGTTGCACGGTGGTCAAGCCATTTTTCGTAGGGCTTGCCGAGCCATTCGGGCATAGCGTATGCCCATTTGTAACGACGGACGAAATGTGCAAAATATGCCTGCAGATAGAGAACCTCGTGCTCGGGGAATTGAGGCTGAACAAGCGGAACTCTTGCATCGGGCGATATCGTTTCGGGAAGGAAACCGCCTTCCTTTGCAATATCGTAAAGCTTGGTTCCGGGATAGGGATAGAAGATGTTGGGGATAACTCTGTCTGCGCCTGCTTTTGCGTTCAATTTAATAGTCTTGAGCGCACGGTATTTGTCTTCATAGGGAAGACCGATTATATTATAAGTGAGCTGTGCAATACCGTATTTATGGAACCATTTACTGCAGTTGATGATCATTTCGTCGGTCATATAGCGCTTGAGATACTTAAATCTCATTTCCTGGTCGCCGCTTTCAAGACCCATATCGATGGTATAACAGCCTGCTTCCTTCATTCTGCGGACGGTGTCCTCTGTGAGAATGTCAAAACGGATATTGCCCGTGAAGGGAAGATGAATCTCCTTGGTGTAAAGATCTATAAATTCGTCAAACCATTCGGGGATCATATTAAATATAGCATCACGGAAGTTGATAACCTTAATTTGGGGGTGCTTTGCAAGAAGGGTCTTAAGATAGAGAATACCGTTTTGAGGAGAACGGAAACGGGAATATATCTTCTTGTTGGGATATACGTTTCTAAACTGCGAATTTCCGCAATAGGTGCAGTTATAACGGCAGCCACGGCTCATCATAACGATTGCCGTACCAACCTTAACGCTGTCGAGATTGTCATAATCGAAAAGTTCAAAATCGGGAATGGGGAGTCTGTCAAGGTCCTCAAAAAGGGGAGCGACCTCGTTTTTCTTGATAGTGCCGTCGGGGAGCTTGAACCACATACTGAGAATGTTGGTATAGTCCTCGCCTGCGGTCATTTTATCGCAAAGCTCAAGAGCTGCATATTCACCGTCGCCGATGGTGATAACGTCAACGCCGTCAACGGCAATAACTTCCTCGGGAGCGAGAGTGCAGTGATAGCTTCCGCACGCAATGAGTGCATCCGGCATAACTTCTTTTGCCCATTTTATATATTCCTTACAATCGGGAAAAGCGGTGGTACGAATGGAGAATCCGATAATATCAAATTCGCCCATAGCTTTAAGCTTTGCCTTAAATTCTTCTTCGGTGTGAAGATAGAGAAGGTGCAAAAGCTTTACGTCGTGTCCGCCCTGCTTCAAAACTGCGGAGATAGAAGCAAGACCTTCGCTGTAGTTACCGCCGGTAAGCTTGCCCGAAAGCTCTCTGTCGGTATAGTCGGGATAAACGAGAAGTTCACGAACTTTTCTGCCGTTAAGGTTTTTCAATTCCATTTTTCAATTCCTCTTTATATTTAGTAAATTAATCTTTTGCGTCAAACCAGCTTTTGCCGCGTCCTGCGTCGGCTTTAAGCGGTACTTTTAAATCTGACGCACCTTGCATTGCTTCAAGCAATATTTCTTCTGCTCTTTCTGCTTCTTCAATGGGAGCTTCGATAATAAGCTCGTCGTGTATCTGAAGAATAAGCCTTGCTTTAAGCCCTGCTTCACGGAGCATTCTGTCGGTACGGACCATTGCGATCTTTATAAGGTCTGCCGCCGCACCCTGTATGGGCGTGTTCATCGCAACACGCTCGCCGAACGATTGAAGATTCTTGTTCGTAGATGCAAGCTCGGGGATATATCTCCGTCTGCCGAACATCGTTTCGACAAATCCGTTTGCTTTTGCGGTCTTCTTGGTGCTTTCAAGATAATCACGCACGCCTTGATAGTTGTCAAGATAGTTATCAATATATTCCGCCGCGACCTTTTTTGGTATCTTAAGGTCCTGCGAGAGGGAATAGTCACCGATGCCGTAAATTATACCGAAGTTAACGGCTTTCGCACGCTTTCTCATTTCGGAAGTAACCGAATTAAGCGGAACACCGAAAACCTGCGAAGCGGTCACCGTATGGATATCTTCGCCGTTTTTAAATGCATTTATAAGTGCCTCGTCGCCTGCAACGTGGGCAAGCACACGAAGCTCGATTTGTGAATAGTCGGCATCGATAAGGATATTGCCTTCCTCTGCGACAAAGAACTTTCGCAATTCTCTTCCACGCTCGCTTCGAACGGGAATGTTCTGCAAATTCGGCTCTGCAGAAGAAAGCCTGCCCGTAAGCGTTTGGGTCTGCTTGAAGGTCGTGTGGATCCTTCCGTCGTCGGAGATCTGCTTTGCAAGTCCGTCGCAATAGGTGTTTTTAAGCTTGGAATCCTTGCGGTAATCGAGGATAAGCCCAATGATCGGGTGGTACGGCTCAAGCTTTTCAAGCACCGAAACGTCGGTCGAATAACCGCTTTTTGTTTTTCTGTAATGGGGAAGCATCAGTTTTTCAAAAAGAATGTTTCCCAACTGCTTTGGCGAATTGATATTGAACTTTTCGCCTGCATGCGCCCAAATGGCCTCCTCTTCCTCTGCAACAGAGCGTGTTATCTGTTCTGAAAAATCGGAAAGAGCCTTTTTGTCGATCTTAAATCCGATTTCTTCCATATCGCAAAGAAGCTTTGCAAGCGGAAGCTCTATATCCTCATAAAGCTTTTTCAATTCGGGAGAAAGCTTTTCCAATAGCTTTTCATAAATCTCGGGCAGGAGCGAAACTTTAACGCTTGCGCTTGAAACACCCAGCAGGTCGAGCGCCACCTTGCCGAAAGAAACACCGTTGTCTGCAGGAGCACAGATATACGCAAGAAGCGAAATATCCTCAAGCCTGCAATTAAGTGTAGCGTCGAAAGCCTTTGCAATATGCAATATCTCTTTTGTTGACCAGCAAACCGTTTTTCCGCAATTTGCAATCAACTTTATTCCGTCGGCATTGTCGCCTTTATAGGTCTTGCCGTCGGCAAAAATCGAAATTTCACCGTTTTCGGTATTTATATAAACTATCTTGCCGTCAAGCGCAGGAATCTCCGAGAGGGGAAGGATCTCTTCCTCTGCAACCTCGGTAACGGCAACGCTGTCAAGCTTTTCAAGGAACTGCCTGAAGCCAAGCCTTGTATAAAGCTCACGGAGCTTTAGAATATCTTTTCCGTTGTATCTGCAATCGTCTATGTCGCAGCCAAGCGGAGCATCGGTCTTGATCTCCGCAAGGAAACGTGAAATATATGCGCTGTCTTTTCCGTCACGGAGCTTGTTTCCGATGCTTCCCGTGATCTCGTCGATATGCTCATATATCCCGTCAAGCGTCTGATATTGCGAAATAAGCTTGATAGCACCCTTTTCGCCGATGCCCGGCACACCTGCGATATTATCCGAGCTGTCGCCCATTATTGCCTTTATATCAATAAGCGTTTTCGGCGCAACACCGTATTTTTCTTTAATTTCATTTGGGGTGATGACCTTCGTATCGTCATTCGAAGCAAGAAGCACCGTGACGTGCTCGTTTACAAGCTGAAAACTGTCCCTGTCGCCCGTTACGATAAAAACGTCTTCGCCGAGCTTCGAAAGCTCGACAGAGAGTGTACCGAGAATATCGTCTGCTTCGTATCCCACGGATTCAATAACCTTCAATCCAAGTGCGGCGGCAAGATCTTTTGAAACGGGAAGTTGCAGAGCAAGGTCGTCGGGCATTGGCTTTCTTGTTGCCTTATAGGTATCGCACGCCTTGTGGCGGAAGGTTTTTTCTTTAAGGTCAAAAGCGATGGCGGCAAAGCTCGGCTCGGCACCGATTTGGGAAAACGCCTTGTTTATCATACCGACAAAGCCGAAAAGAGCGTTCGTCGGAAGACCGTCGGGCGCATTAAGGGGACGCACACCGTAAAACGCACGGTTAAGTATGCTGTTTCCGTCGAAAATTATCGCTTTTCCCATTGTTTTTTCTCCTTAGAGTGAATCTATTCCCACCCTATAATTATTCAGTATTATTGTACCACTTTATGCCCTCAAAGTCAACAAAAACAGTCCCGAAAACAAAAAGAAAAAGAGCCGTCGGAAATCACCGACAGCTCTGCCGAAAAAAACGATTTATTTAAGCACTTTCATATAGTCGAGAACCGAAAGAACCATACCTACGAGTACGTAAAGGTCAACAAGTCCGCCGACGATTTTGATGATGAATCCGATTATCGGAATTCCGTCAAGAATACCGATAAGAACGCCTGCAACGATACCGATCACAAGCTGGATAACGATGTTGATAATAAGTGCGGCAACGTCATTTTTCGAAACGAAAGAATAGGGCCAGATTTTTTTGAGCATATCCATAAAAAGCCTCCGTATATGTTTATTATTTAATTATTTAAAAAGTTCCTGCGGGTCATAATACGGAACAGCGCCAAGATTTTGCACTACAAAATCCGAAAGGATTACTGCCCTGTCAAGACATTCGCCAAGGCTTTCCCCCGAAAGAAGATTCACAAGGAAACAGGCGGAAAAGCTGTCGCCCGCACCAACGGTGGAAACGACCTTTCCTTTTGGCTTTTCGGAGCATAGCATTTGCCGTTTTCTGCAATCGTAAACAAAAGCACCGTCACGCCCAAGGGTCAGGCAGATGTACTTCAATTTAGGGTATTTAGCCGAAATATCA
>JAFVXP010000117.1 GCA_017501055.1 Clostridia bacterium
AGAGAAGAAGACGAAGGCGAATTCCTTTCCTTTAAAAAATTGGTCCGGAAGGGTAAGGAAATATTCGAATCGGGCGATAGAAGCTTTTTGGACCTTGAGACCAAGGATAGACACGCATTAAAAATGCTTCTCTATACCTCCGGTACAACGGGTATGGCGAAGGGCGTTATGCTTACCGAGCACAATCTTTGCAGTCTTATTTATTACGGACTCCGTCTTTCAAGCTTCCGTGACGTTTCGCTTTCTATCCTTCCTTATCACCATTCCTTCGAGGCGGTTGCAGGTATACTTGCTTCTATACATCATCAATCCACACTTTGCGTTAACGACAGCCTAAAGCGTGTTCTTAAGAATATGGCGGTGTTCAAGCCGGGCCACATGCTTGTCGTTCCCGCTATCGTGGAAATTATGTACCGCAAGATCATTGCGAACATCGAGGAAAAGGGCAAGACCAAGCTTATTAAGGTTGCTATTAAATTAAGCCGTTTCCTGCGTGCTGTCGGCATTGATGCAAGAAGAAAGATATTTAAAGAGATACACGACGCATTCGGCGGAAACCTTGAAAAGCTCATCTGCGGTTCTGCACCTCTCCGTCCCGAGGTTGCCGATTTCTTTGACGATATCGGTATACTTCTCACGAACGGCTACGGCATAACCGAATGCTCGCCCCTTGTTTCGGGTAATACCGATTACGACAACGACCCCAGAACCGTCGGCGGTTGGATAGAATGTATCGACCTTCGTATCGATAACCCCAACGAAGACGGCGAAGGCGAAATTTGCGTTAAGGGCGATACCGTAATGCTCGGATATTACAAAAACCCCGAAGCAACTGCCGAGGTCTTTGACGAGGACGGATATTTCCACACGGGCGACTACGGCAAGGTCAACGAAAAGAAACAGCTTCTTATTACGGGAAGAAAGAAGAATATCATAATTCTCGGCAACGGTAAGAATATCTATCCCGAAGAGCTTGAAAACTATATCGGAAACATTCCCTATGCGCTTGAAAGCGTGGTCTATGCGCTTAGAGATGCAGTCGGACACGAATCCGAGCTCTGCGCAGAATGTATTGTAGACCCGAAGTTTATGGAAGGCTCCAGCCTTGAAGAAAAGGTTGCAAAGCTTAAGAACGATATCTTTAAGGCGCTTGAAAAGCTTCCTACCTATAAACAGATCAAAAACGTAAAGATACGTGAGATTCCCTTTATAAAAACCACAACAAACAAGATACGCCGTGCAAAAGACGGCTCACCGCTTAACGAGGAGGAAAAATAATGAAAAAGAGAAACAGTCTTGCAGTAGAACCTAACAAGCACGTGCCCTTTAAGAGCATTAAAGAGCTTGTAAACGCTACCGTTGCCGATTCGGCAGACAAGGTTGCGTACAGATTCCGTACAAAAGACGGCATTAAAGACGTTACTTATGCAGAACATCAGAAAAACACCCATTATCTCGGTACTGCACTTTGCAATATCGGTATGGGCAGTGCACATATCGGCTGCTGTGCCGAAAACAGCTATAATTGGATAACCGTTTATCTCACAGCTCTTCAAAGCGGCGGTGTTTTCTGTCCTATCGACAAGGAGCTTCCCGAAAGCGACCTTATCAATATCATTAACGACGGCGATGACGATATAATCTTCTGCGACAAAAGACACGAAGAAATGTTCAAAAACATTCGTGCAGAGATTCCCAAGGTTAAATATTTCGTTTGCTTCGACAGAGAAGAAGACGAGGACGAATATCTTTCCTTCAGCAAATTTATGGCAAAGGGCAAAGAGCTTTACGAAGCAGGCAACAAGGATTTCCTTGCCCTCACCCGTGACCCTAAAGAGCTTAAAATGCTCATCTATACCTCGGGTACGACAGGTCTTGCAAAGGGTGTTATGCTTTCCGAGCATAACCTTTGCTCGATGGTTCATTATGGACTTGATATTGCAACTATCCGTCCCGTAGGTCTTTCTCTCCTTCCTTACCACCATTCCTATGAGGCTGTTGCAGGTATTCTCGTTGCTATGCACGACAGAAGAACCCTCTGCATTAACGACAGCCTAAAGCGTGTTGTTAAAAACCTTGCGCTCTATCAGCCCGATTATATGTACGTTGTTCCTGCGCTTGTTGAGATACTTTACAGAAGAATCAACGCAAATATTGAAGAAAAGGGCAAGACGAAGACAATTCAGCTTGCAATTAAATTGAGCAACGCTCTCCGCTATATCGGAATCGACCTCCGCCGTGTACTCTTTAAGGAGATCCACCAAGCGTTCGGCGGAAACCTTGTTAAGATAGTCTGCGGCGGTGCACCTCTCCGTGCAGAGATAGGCAAATTCTTTGACGATATCGGCGTTATCGTTTGTAACGGCTACGGTATAACCGAATGTTCTCCCCTCGTTTCCGTAAACCTCGATACCGACAACGATCCCGCAACCGTAGGCGTTCCGCTTGAATGTCTTAAGGTCAAGATCGCTAACCCCAACGAAGACGGCGAAGGCGAAATTTGCGTTATCGGCGACAGCGTTATGATGGGTTACTATAAGAACCCCGAAGCAACCAACGAGGTATTTGACGACGACGGATATTTCCACACCGGCGACTACGGTAAGCTTGACGAAAAGGGCAGGATAATCATCACCGGACGTAAGAAGAATATCATAATTCTCGGCAACGGTAAGAATATCTATCCCGAAGAGCTTGAAGGCTATATCGGCGGTATTAAATACGTTACCGAAAGCATCGTTTACGGCGCACGTGACGAGGAAGGTAAGGAAGCAGAGCTTGCTATCCAGTGTATCATCGACCCCGAGGTTTTGGAAAATACTCCCCGTGAAGAGCTTCAAACCAAGCTTAGAAACGATATTTACGAAACCCTTAAAGATCTTCCCACCTACAAGCAGATCACAAAGATAATCATTCGTGAAACTCCCTTTGTAAAGACCACTACAAACAAGATCCGCCGTGCAAAAGACGGTTCTCCTATGTAATTAATTATAAAAACTGCCGTGAGTCAGCCTCATGGCAGTTTTCGTATTAAAGAGAATAGGTTAAAAAGAAGTGTCATTCTGAACGGAAATGGGAAAAAGAAGTGTCATTCTGAACGTCAACCTGTCATTCTGAACGGCGGGGTCCCCTTAATAACCCTACAAAACTTCGTTTTGCAGGGAACCCCCGCTTGTTTCGTGGGGTGATAAAGTGAAGAATCTCAATTATAGAGAACCTTCCGTCTATGAACAATTAACTTTTGCCTTCTCCTGTGTGAGATTCCTCGTGTTCATTCGAAACACTCGGAATGACAGGTGGTGTCATTCTGAACGGAATGAATATGGAGTGAAGAATCTCAATCAGTTGTTTCTTTTGTTTTTGTTGTTTCCAATGTAGGGACAGGCGTCCTCGACTGTCCGTTACGTTGAAATTATGGAAAACGTTATAGGTGATGTTGTTTATAAAATCCTAT